>JAPLJQ010000553.1 GCA_026388495.1 Deltaproteobacteria bacterium
CGACAAACCGGTTATCGCCAAGGTCTGCGTGTATGATATGGACGAGTCCCAGGTGGCTGCAACATTCCCCGCACTGCTGGCATTCGAACGGCACACGAATCACCTGTTCCGGTAACCGGTTTTTGCTTTCAGACGGTATAAAACTGCCGGGAGTAAAGCGATATTTGATCGTACTCCCGGAATGCCACAAGATCCGTCATAAACACCAGTATTCTGCATTTCATGTCAATGACCCCACATTTCGCAGGTCGGCTTTACAAAATAATATTTTTTGAACGGTGGCCCCATGAGATCAAGAATTTGAGTGACCTCGTCATTCAGATTAACAACAAACCGTTGTATATGGGAATCCAGAGCGACGGTGACTTCGGCAGGCCGCATAAACAACGTAAAGATCCATTTCATCGTCGGGTTCTGGATTGGCTTTTTCAATTGGTTTTTCACCATCATTCCCGTTTCCTTGAGTTTAGACCTGAGGAACCATTCGGCAACAGCATACACAAACAGGCACAGTACCATAATCATAGATAACGCTTCAATCCGGTTCTCTTTCTTCAAGAAAACCTCCGCAACCCGGAAACTCTTATCTTTCAGAAATCGGAATCCCCGTTCTACGGATTGCTGGTGCTTATAATACTGCAATATCGTATCGGGATCAAGATCCAGATCATTTGTAGCAAGAACAAAACGACCAAGGTTGAGTTTTTCTTGCTCAATCATGTCTGGCTCAACCGTAACCGGCGAATCGACGGAATAAACCGTTTTAATCTCGTCGTTTTTTCTTGGGCGACCCCGGTTCCCGTTTTTCTTCTTCAAACGAGGTACAATCTGCACTTCATCTGCCGACAGGTACTGATGAGCCTCAAACCAGAGCCTCGCTGCCATCCGGGCATCCGGCTCGCACGCAAATTCCTTCGCTTTCAATTTTTTCAGCGATTTTCTTGCAATCTCAATACGCTTTTTCAAATTCCGTTCATAGGTTTTCTCTTCGTTCTTCCTGCCTTTTTCCGATAATACAAGAACCCACTTCTGAGGGATTCCGGTATAGTCTACGATACAACTGTGAAAAGAGTATCCCTCTTCTTTTCCTGGTATCAAGGGAACATCAACAGCCAGCAATGATTTTACTTCATTAATTGTTGCGGGAGGGTGGCTGATCCAGAAGGTGTGCTGTCCGAGCGTCTGGATGTTGGGGCCCGTATAAAAGGCACTGTCGGCGATGTAGTACGCTTTATCTTCGAGATTGAGGTTCAGTTTTACTTTTTGTATCGTTTCCAGCAGGATCTTCTTATCTGACGCATTGCCGGAATAGGGTTGGGTGAACAGGGGAATGCCATGCTGGTTCGTCACCATGCTCAAGACAAACTGTTTGAGATCCCACCGGTGATCTTTGTTATGCCCATGGGTGATCTGGATGGTTCTGAAATCTTCATCGTCGTTGTCATATTCGCCGTGAACGCTGAAATTAGTGGTATCCGCATGTAAGAGATGGGTACCGAACGGGAATTTCTTCATGACTTCCATGACCAGTTTGTTGAATAGATCGGTTGAGCCGTAGTCGTATATCCGATCCAGTGTTCGGACGAGCAGGTCATCATTGAAATGTTCGGGCGTGACTCCGGGACCGAACAATTGTTCGGTGGCAAGATTGTCATAGAACCGGGAAAAGAGATAGAGCCGCCGTTCGTTAAAGCCAAGTCCGTTTAAGAGCATCGCTTTTATTACCGCTGAATGGGGAAGCATGTGATCGCGTGTTTTCGGCAGTGCATCATCTATCACGGCTGATATGCCAAGTTCACCGATCATGCCGGCAACCAGACCGAGATGTCCTATTTGCCGCGTCGTGAAATCCTGTGACTTTAATTGTAACGATCTCTTCACAAATTAATAATTGTAAAACTTAGATATAAATCTAAGCATTTAAACCCCTCCTTTATTTCCAGAACTGCTGCTCCTACGTGCGAAAGATGGGAATGACTACTATAACCTTAAAAAAAGTTAGTCTCTTGCCGCAGTCAGGAGAAAAATGGGGAAACTGCGGATTTTACCCGTACGAGATGATCGCTTTGCGATCGTAGCGGCGTCACTAAACCGGATATCATAA
>JAPLJQ010000471.1 GCA_026388495.1 Deltaproteobacteria bacterium
ATCTTATAATGAAATATCCGTATCTCTTATAAAAAATTCCAAAGGTGAACCGATTGGATTTCGGGGTATTGCACGCGATGTCGCCGAGCGCAAGCAGACAGAGTAAAAGATCCGGCAGATGGCCTACCATGATTCCCTGACGGATCTTCCCAACCGGAAGCTCTTCTCCGATCGCTTGCGTATTACCTTGGCCCAGGCCCAGAGGAATCAAAAAAAAGTAGGAATCGCGATGCTCGACCTCGACAATTTTAAGGGCGTGAATGACACCCTGGGCCATGATGTGGGGGATCTCCTTCTCAAAGCAACGGCAGAGCGGTTAAGCGTAGCGCTGAGGAAGGGTGATACCGTTGCGCGCTTCGGTGGCGATGAGTTTTTGCTGATCCTTCCTGACCTGGAGGTAATAGAAGATGCGATCCAGGTTGCACAGAAGATCGTTGACCTTTTTTGTAAGCCCTTCCTCATTGACACCCATCAACTCGTTGTGACGACGAGTATCGGCATCGCTGTCTATCCCAATGATGGAATAGATGAAGGTATCCTCCTGAAAAATGCCGATATCGCCATGTATCAAGCCAAACAAGCGGGGCGGGCCCGATACCAGCTCTTTAAAAAGGCCTGAAGATGCGGCACTAATCGCATTGACCTGTTCAAAGATTTCAACTTGAAAGTGCTTGTTTTTAAATGGTAATCCTCACTTCAATTTAAAACCGAAAGTTGCTGAGTAGGTGACGTCAAAAACAGGGTGCTGTCCCTCGTCTATTTAACCTATGTTAAAGGTTTCTTTCATGCCTTTGTCCCAATCATCCCACAGGTATGCGTCAACCTTTCCATCGGCTATGACGCGGAAAGCATATCGCACCTGCTCTTCATAGAACTCGCAGAACGCGCCGGTCTTATCCATACCGCCATTCATTTCATAAGCTTCGGCAGGGCAGGGTGATCCGCAGAAGTGCCGGATTGCGCAACGCCGGCACGGCTCGATGTCTTCCACCTTGCGGCCTGTGACCAAACGGAACGGCTCGGTTTCGAGAACGGCAGAGGCATCATTTGTAAAAAGATTCCCGCCCCGGAACCGATCTATGCCGATGAATTCACTGCACGGAAACATATCGCCGTTGGGGGCCAGTGCAAAGAAGCAACGCCCTCCGCCGCAGGGAGAGATGTCGCACATCAATCGACGAGCCGCCGGAGCAATGATGGCAAGCAGGATATTGGCGAAATTGCCGACCGTTAATCTGCGGCCGGTCTGCTCGTAGAGTTCGTAGGTCCTGTCCAGGGCTGCCAGGAAGTATTTTGCTGCCGCCATGTCTCCGGGCATCAAACTGCGCGATGGCGGGAGAGTGCAGCGGATGATGTTCATCAGGCATGTCGGCACCTCGTGCTCGTGGAAGAAATCCACTAACCTGGTCAGGTGCCGCAGGTTTGCATTGGTTATCGTGCAGATGATGCTCCAGCCTTCGTATCCATTCAGACGCTCCATGGCCGCAATAACCTGCTTGAATGTACCTTTCCCGTCCCAGTTTTTTCTTGTGCGATCGGCAATCTGAGCGGTTGGGGCGTCCAGAGAAATCCCGACGCTCACCTTGCGGCTCGTGAGGAACTCAACAGCCGCATCATCCAGCAGCGTGGCATTGGTCTGAACGCCGAAGAGAAAGTCATTCCCGTATGCCTCTATGCCTGCAAATATCGCATCGCGATTGAGCAACGGCTCCGCCCCATGGAAGATGATCTGAGGCATGGAACCTTTGGGCAGGGTTGCACGAAAATACTGTTTGAGGATCTCAAGGGCCTTGAGAAGTTTCTTTTCAGGCATATGATCACCCTCACGCCGCATCTTCTCGGGGATATAACAGTAGGTGCAGTTCATGTTGCACCGTTCGGTGGGGTTGAAATAGACCGCCGAGGGCTTGAGCCCGAACCGCAGGGTGTTCATCTCCCTGGTAAAGTGTTTGGTCTTTTTGGCATAGGCCCTGGGCATATCGCCGCCGGAAAGTACATCGGCGAGCTTTGTGCGTTTCACCAGAGACCAGAAGGCCGTGTCCGGGTCAATCACAGCCATATATTCCGGATGTCCGATGTCGATTGCTTGAAATGTCGGGCCGTTGCCCGTGTTTATGAAGCGGCCCCGCGAGGGGGCCGCCGCATCCTTAACGCCATTGTTCTTCATGGCTGTCATTATTTTGCTTTCCTGTCCATCAGAATATAGTGGGAAAGCCCGGTTCCCTTGGCCTTGCAGCCCTTGCGATACGAGATAACATCTTTGCTTGCTTTCTTTTCCTTCATGCTCAATCTCCTTTCCTGTTATTTATTTAAAAAAAAAGGGTCCCGACAGACGGCTGGCGTCTGTCGGAACCCTTTACCATCGAATTCCGTATTTTTTCAGCTCTTGCAGGTCTTCTGGCTTGCGGGTCATAAGCTCTTCACGGCCTTCCCATCGGGGTAACCCCCGGTAGTGACCAGCTATCAGCCATTGTGAAAAGCCTCTCCGTTTACAGCGGCGGGTCCGCCACGGAATTACACCGTGTTCCGGTATGCGTGAACTGATATGCGCCCCCATTTACAGGAGCTAATGGATAATGTCAAGTTTTTTCATGCAATACGTACCCCTCTTTTCTCCTTATTAATTAGAAACATCTGTCCCCACTTTCAGAGCAAGAAACTGGCATGAAAATGATCAGCCGTTGCGTTAGATCGTTTATTATATCATATAGATGAATCATGTCGACGCGTCGACATGACCCCTAATTTTCTTTCCATGTCATTGTTGCCACTGCTTCATTAAAGCGATTAGCGAGGTCAAAATCTGGATATTTAAGATTACAAATTTCGGGGCGTGTTTTGGAGCAGCTTATTGAATATGGGAAGACATGTACAAATGCTTGACGGCTTATTTTCCGCACATGCAGCCTGCGGCTGCCTTTCTGAAAGGCATACATATTTGATTTTATTTTTATAATAGATATCTTTTGCAAATTGTGATAGACGCAATCTATTCAGAATTGTCATCTACATAAAAGTTCCGAACCTTTAACCCTGTGTGAGGGTGCTATGGACTGAAGAATAGACCCCCGTTTCTTAATAGAATGCGGGGTTTTCTGGTTTTTATGTCAAATTAAGACGTTGCAAATTGAGGTTGTTTATAGGGAAGAGAAGAAGGTATGAAGTGGTGGAGTTGTATTATGAGATTTTTTAAATCGCTCAGTACAGGTGAGCGGATTCAATTATTTATTTTAATTACTTATATTGTAACTTTATTAGTCTTGGTAGTCAATGTTATTTTTTTCTGGAAACAGTATCGCTCAACGCAATTGCTCAATAAACCGCTGTGTGCAGTTAAGCAACTTACTGTTGATTCAGCGCTTGAAGGTAAAAATATAATTAAGACTGAAAAGATTGATAAAGCGGTAGAGGGTAAACCTAAAATTAAGATTGCAGCAGTAATAAAGAATTTTGGGAAATATGAGGCAAAAAAAGTAAATATAACATGGAATATGGTTGCCCTTGAAGGGAAAATGGATAAAGGGAAATTCATAGGATGGGAGGTAAAAGGGACAACAGAACAATCCATGATTTCTACTAATCTTACGGTATTGCCTGAACATGAATTTGAACAATGGATAAAATTTTTTGAGAAAAAAGATTTGGATGAACTGGTAAATGGGTATCAGAAGGCAGTTGATGTCAATATAAGTATAAAATATTTGAACATGGATAATAAAACGGAAACATATAATTGTACCTATAGAATTACCAAAATGTTGTTAACTGAAGAATATCTTTACGAGGTTTCACTTATAAGAAGCATAAGCGAAACGGAGGGAAATATGTCGCTAAATTTTAATGAATTCATCAAGATGATCATATTACCATTTATATTTACTCTTATAAGTGTTATAGGTGCCTTGTGGTATGGGAACATCGGGAAGCCTAAATTAGTGAGAGATCCTTCTCCTGATGAAACTTTAGATGCTCCTATAGGTACGCTAAGAAGGCGTTCATTACGTATTAGTGTTAAAAATGTTCCCAGTAAGTATCCCTTTGTGATTCGGCAAACAGCTGTATCATGCCATGGGAATATTGTTTTCCTTGACGAAAATAAAAAGCCAATATCCAAGCCTATGCAAATTAGATGGGCTGATTCTCCAGAACCCATTAAGCAATTAATAGATAACCAAAATAATATAATTACTTTACCTGAATATAATCTTGTAAGATTAAGTAAATATATTGATATTCCACCAGATGAATCCGTCTTATGCGATTTAGCCATACGTTTTGTTAATGAAGCTGACGCTTATGGATGGTGCACTGACAGCTATTTCAAAAATTATAGGCATTTAGACTATAAATTAGATCAAGGCTCATATTTTGCCAAAATTACTATAATTACTGGTGATTCCACAACTGAACTACCGCCAATACTTTTTTCGAATCCAACTAATTTTGAAAATTTTGAGTTGGGGTAATAGGCTCAGTTTCAGTCTGTAATATTCAATTTTCATCAAATAATGATTATAAAGATTTGCAGATACCGTCAATAACCGGCGCATTTCATTTTTTATGCCATCCGCTTGCGCAGTACGGGTACAAGGGCATTTGCCGCAAATTCCGTCTACAATAACAGTTGTTTTCCTCAGTGGTAGGCGTTACCTTCATATTAATGGGACAAAGGGACTTTTTTACAAAG
>JAPLJQ010000450.1 GCA_026388495.1 Deltaproteobacteria bacterium
CGTCATGATCGTCCTTGCCCTGTTGAAAAAGAAGGAACAGAGAGATCCTTCGCCATCCGGGAAAATCAAAGAGGGCTGACGAAGATCGCTATGCGTAAAAGGTTCATGCCAACATGAAAAGGGTTCTGTCAAAACTCTTGTCGCCCCAGAAAATATTCATCCTCAGTTTTGCCGTCGTTATTCTGATTGGGGCCATTCTTCTGTGGTCTCCTTTTTCAGCCGGTCGCGGCCATATCTCTTTTGTGGATGCCCTCTTCATGTCTGCGTCGGGCGTCTGTGTCACCGGGCTTGCGGTTCTGGATATCGGTAAGGATTTCTCTTTTGCCGGACAGATTGTCACCCTTGTCCTGCTTCAGATCGGCGGGATAGGCATTATCACCTTTTCTGTGGTTTTATTCAGTTTGATGGGGCGGGGGATTTCATTCAAGGGACGGGAAATCGTTCAATCGACGTTTCTCCATACACCGCGAAGAGATCTATTTACGATTATGAAATGGGTTCTCTCGCTGACTTTTGTGATTGAGGCTGTCGGGACGCTTTTGTTGTTTATTCGCTTTTCCCAGGATTTTTCGCCGGGTCGGGCATTCTATCATGCCGTGTACAATGCCGTCTCCGCCTTCAATAATTGCGGGTATTCTCTGTTTTCGGACAGTTTGACAGCCTACCGGGGCGATATCACAGTCAATCTTACCATCATGGGGCTCGTTGTTCTTGGAGGGATCGGCTTTATCGTGCTGTACGAAATCATTTCCAGATTCCGGGGGTTCCAGAAAAAACTCTCTATTCATACTAAAATTGTTCTACTGACGACATCCATTCTCATTATGGGTGGCGCGGTCTTTTTCTATCTGTTCGAAGTGAACCATATCCTGAGAGACGCCCCGATAGGAACACAGATACTGGTATCTTTTTTCCATTCGATTATATCGCGGACATGTGGATTCAATACGGTGGATATCGGGCAACTGACCAATGCGACAATCCTTCTTATGATTATCCTGATGTTTATCGGGGCCTCCCCGGGCTCAACGGGAGGTGGGATTAAAACGACGAGTTTTACCCTGCTCCTTCTCATGATCTGGAGCAGGCTGAAAGGACAGGAGGAGGTCAACGTCTTCAACAGAACCGTTCCCGGTGAGGTTTTGACCAGAACCATTGCCATTATTTTTGCGTCCGCCTTCTCGATCACACTTATCACCTCTATTCTTTTAATATTCGGAAGCGAGAGCATGTTGCCGCCGTCCAACAGCCGTCACTTTTTTGTGGAGTATCTTTTTGAGACCGTATCCGCCTTCGGCACAGTGGGCCTGTCCATGGGGATTACGGCAAACATGAACGATATGCAGAAACTTGCCATCATCCTGATGATGTTTGCCGGAAGGGTGGGGCCTTTGACGCTTGCCTTTTCCTGGTATGCTTCAAAAAGGGGGTTAACATATGCAGAGGAATCCGTTATGGTGGGCTAAGGAGGTTTAACAATGCAACGTGTTATTGTCATCGGATTGGGCATTTTTGGCTTCAACATCGTTAAGGAGTTGTATGAAAACGGATTTGAGGTCATCGCCGTCGATAAAAACAAAGACGCCATCCAGCGCGTGAGGGATTTTGCGACAAAGGCCATTCTGGCGGACGGCACGGATCATGAGGTCATGGATCTCATCGGTGTTCATGAAGACGACGTGGCGATCATTTCATTCGGCGAGGATCTGGCGGCGGCCACGCTCATTACCCTTCACCTCAAACAGATGAGGGTTAAGAATATCATTGTGAAGGCGCCTAATGAAGAGCACAAGCTCATCCTGGAAAAAGTGGGAGCCACGGATGTGCTCATTCCGGAAAAAGAAATTGCCGGCAAGGTCGCCAAGAGCCTTATTTCGCCAAACGTCCTGGATTGTCTTCCCCTTTCCGACGGTTACATGATCTATGAAATTGCCCCTCCTCACGGATTTCTGGGGAAAAGCATCGGGGAACTTCAGTTAAGAAGCAAGTATCATGTCGAAGTCATTGCCGTCCGGGACGTCCTGACGGATCAGGTTCATATGGTGCCGCGGGCGGATCTTGTGCTCAAGGATGGAGAGGTTCTCGTAGTAATTGCCAGGGAAAAGGATATACAGAAAATCAAGTAAATAAGGAAAGAAGGAAGCTATGAACGTCATTATTGATTTTTCAATTTTCCCGATGGATAAGGGGGAGAGCGTCAGTGCCTACGCGTCACGGGCCGTGAAAGTCATCAAAGCCAGCGGTCTTGCGTATCACATCGGTCCCATGGGGACGGCCATCGAGGGGCAGTGGGATGAAGTCATCGGCGTGATCGGCCGCTGCCTGGAGGATCTCCAGATGGACTGCGACCGGCTGTATATGACCATGAAGGTGGACTACCGGAAAAATGGTGAACCCGGACGCATCGCAAAGAAGGTTAAAACGGTAGAGAAAAAGTCAGCCTGAAACAATGGGCGCACCCACCGCGAAAGTAATCGTATTTACTAAATTTCATTTCTTTCGATTTGTGTCTATTTACATAGGTTCGCGTTGTGTCATTTCGTCCGCGGGTAGAAATCTTTTTTTCAGGAAGCGGTGATGCTTAAAAAAATATATGACAAATTTCTAAATTTAGGGATCCTGCCGAAGTTGATCATTTCTTATTTAATTCTGTCGGTCATTCCATTGATTATTGTCGGATACATTGCCACGAAAAACTTAAGTGATACAGGTTTCCAGGCAGTTCGGAGAGCCGAGGAGATGGGGAATGAAAACCTGAAGGCGGCTGAAGATATAGGCAAAACATCAATAACGGACAGTGTGCAGGCTCTTGATCGCAAATCGAAGGAAGCCATCGAACTGAGAACTGTGGAGCTGGCCACGAGAATTGCCGATTTTCTCTATGAAAGAGACAGGGAAATCTTAATTCTTGCTTCATTTAATCCTGATCCTGAACGGTACCTCGATGTCTATCTGACAGCAAACGGGGATGTGATTGTGACCAAACCGGGCGCAGCCGTGAAATCTCAAGGAAGTGCCATTGAACTTCAGTCCCGAAACCCCGAAAATAAAGAAGAATGGAGGCATTTTCCACCTCTTGATTTTCATAAAGTATCAAAACCACTCTACAAAGAGATAACATTTGTCGATTTGAAGGGTCAGGAAAAGATCAAGATTGTGGATGGCAAGATTTCAAATAACCTGACTGATGTAAGCAGAAAGGAAAATACATATTGTAAGGCGGAAGACTATTTCCCGCATCTGGCAAATTTGAAAAAAGGTGAGATTTACGTTTCCAGTGTCATAGGTGCTTATATTAAAGGCTGGCTCTATAAAACCCAGGAAGGTATCAAGGTAAAACCGGAAAGTGCCTACGCTGGCAAAGAAAATCCTCATGGCAAAAAATTCGAGGGGATCGTCAGATGGGTGACACCCGTCTATGATGAGAAAGGAAAAAAAACGGGCTATGTGACCATGGCTTTAGATCACACCCATGTGATGGAATTTACCGACCACGTATTCCCTACGGAAGAAAGATTTACTGTTCTGTCGGACGGTGGATCGGGTAATTATGCCTTTATCTGGGATAGAAATGATCGATGCATCTCCCATGCGCGCGATTTTTTTATTTGCGGCTTCGATCCGAAAACAGGAAAAGAGGTGCCGGGGTGGGTAAGCCAGGAAACGTTCGATGAATATAAAAAAAGCGGGATGACTTTAGAAAAATTTGTGCAGAAACTTCCTTCTTTCCGCAATTTCACCCAGAAAAAGCCCGGTTCGATTGAACAGATAAAAGCAGGTAAAATTCCTTTGGATTGCCGGGTGCTTGATACCGCCCCCCAATGCCAGGGATGGCATGAAGGAACGAAAGACGGGGGATCAGGGTCCTTCCTGATTCTCTGGAGCGGTCTCTGGAAACTTACGACATATGCCACTATTCCTTACTATACCGGTCCGTATGGAAATTCAAAGAGAGGATTTGGCTATGTGACGATAGGCGCCAATGTCGATGATTTTCACAAGGACGCAAATATCACGAAAGCCAAAATAGAAAAAAGCATTCTCGAAGAGGGGAAAGAGATTGTTGAGGCAAATAATAAAACCAGACAGTTAATCAGTGAGAGTGTGTTCTACAATCGGAATCTCATTATCATCATTTCGTTATTGGCCGGCCTTTCCGTTATCGGCATATCTGTTGTCATAAGTTTCAATCTGACCGGTCCTTTGAGGCGATTGACGGAAGGGGCGGTTTCGATGAGTAAAGGCGACTTTGATCAATCGATTGAAGTAAAATCGAAAGACGAGATAGGTCAGCTTGCAGAATCATTCAACGAGATGGCAAAAGCCATATCTGAGATCGATAAAATGAAATCGGACTTTGTCACGATAGCATCTCATGAATTGAGGACACCAATTCAAGCCATGATGTTAGGGGTATCCGGCATCCTGGGGGGA
This sequence comes from Deltaproteobacteria bacterium, assembly GCA_026388495.1. GTDB lineage: Bacteria > Desulfobacterota > Syntrophia > Syntrophales > UBA2185 > JAPLJQ01. Next base: position 4,435 of record JAPLJQ010000450.1, read on the forward strand.
TATTCAGGTAAGATTGACGGAGAGGTCCGGGAAGATCTCGAACTCGCTAAGGTGGGCATTGAACGGCTGTTGCGTCTCGTCGAAAACCTTCTTGATCTGTCCAAGATTGAAGCGCAGAAAATCGAGTTAAATGTTTCCAGTACACCGGTTGCGGAAATCATCGACAGGGCAATGGCGGAGGTTTCCGATCTGGCTTTTGCTCACGGGCATACAATCGTTAAGAATGTGCCCATGGATATCCCCGATATTCTGGTCGATAAAGACCGCATGATCCAGGTCATGATCAATCTTTTGAGCAATTCCATCAAGTATACGCCGGATGGAGGAAAAATCATTGTAAAGACGGAAGAAGAGGGAAATGAGATAATCTTTACTGTTGCTGATAATGGATATGGAGTGCCTTATTGGGCGAAAGAAGAAGTATTCAAGAAATTCTTTCAGGCGGACAGCCTCATGTCTCATAAAGTCGGCGGAAGCGGATTGGGTCTGACGATTACGAAGGGGCTCGTGGAAAAGCATAGTGGAACGATACAATGTGAGAGCCCTGTTCCGGAAGAGGAGTACCCCGATTTTCCGTTGGGAGGAGAACGGAAAGGGGCGATTTTCATTATCCGTCTTCCTGTAACAGATATTCGAAATGCTTGAGAAATGTTGTGGAAAGGAGAACATCCCGTGGTGATTAAGAAAATTCTGGTTGTCGATGACGACAAACCGATATTGTCCTATTTGCTAAGAAAGTTTACCAAGCTGGGTTATACCGTGTATGTGGCAGAGGACGGTGAGAAAGCCATTCAACAGGCATTTTCAAATCTTCCAGACATTATTCTGTTGGACGTAAAACTTCCGAGATTAGGTGGAATTGAAGTATGCAAGAGGCTGAAAGCTGATGATAGAACAAAAGATATCCCCATTCTTATGCTCTCCGCCAAAGCACAATCTTTCGAAATTAACGAAGGTTTGGAAGCGGGAGCTGACAAGTATTTATGTAAGCCAATGAGTTTTCCTGCCATCATGGATGAAATACGTGCATATGATAAAAAGTAGGTTATTGCTAAAGGGGCAGGTTTTTCTATGAAGAAAATCAAAACAGACAAGGAGGAGAAACAAAGACGTCTTCTCCAGGAATATATCTTTAATCTCGAGGATGTCCAGGAAAAGGCGGAAGAACTCACCATTGCGCATGAAAAGTTAAAGCAATCCCAGGAATTTCTCATGGCCGTTCTGGGATGCACAACACACGGTGTATGTTTAATCAGGAACGGCACATTTGTTTGGTGCAACAAGGCACTTACAGATATTTTAGGGTGGGAGTTAGGAGAAATAATCGGTAAGACAACCGAAGCCATCTATCCAGCTGTCCGGGAAGATGAAAAGGCGAATGTCATTTGCGGCGCCTTTCAACAAATAAGATCAGTCATGCATGAATGCGAACTCGTGCATAAAGATGGTCATCGTGTTCCATGCCTGGTAACAGGACATTTTATGGATGTAGATGACTCCTCCAAAGGCTATGTTTTATCAATTACAGATTTCACGGAGCGTAAAAAGATAGAAGAGGAATTGGTACAGCACCGTGATCATCTTGAAGAGATGGTGAAGGAACGTACAGCTAAACTGCAATTGGTGAATGATCAACTTCACAGGGAAATTAACGAACGGCGGCTCGTTGAAAATGCCCTCAAGGAATCAGAAAACTGGTACAGGGCAATTTTTGAAAATACAGGTACGGCCACAGTGATTTTAGATGAAAACACAATCATCCTTCTCGCAAATGCCGAATATGAGAAATTATCCGGTTATACCAGGATTGAATTAGAGGGTAAAAAATGCTGGACGGAGTTTGTCGAGAAAGAAGACCTCGACAGGATGCTGAACAGTCACAAACTGCGAAGACATAATAAAGATGCCGCTCCTAAAAGTTATGAATTTCGATTCAGGGATCGGAAGGGTCGTGTAAAAGACATTATTCTGACAATTGACATGATACCGGGTACCAAGAGAAGTGTGGCATCACTTTTAGACATTACAGAGCGGAAAAAGGCGGAGGAGGCACGTCAAAAACTGGAAGAGCGCTTGCATCGTGCTGAGAAAATGGAGGTTCTGGGGACTTTGGCCGGAGGAGTTGCTCATGACCTCAATAATGTCCTTGGTGTACTTGTCGGATATTCGGAACTGCTCCTGGAAAGAGTGCCGGAGGGAAATCACTTGAGAAAGTATGCCACCAACATCCTTCAATCAGGCCAGAAGGGAGCGGCTATCATTCAAGACCTGTTGACGTTGGGCAGAAGGGGTGTGACTGTTTCAGAAGTGATCAATCTGAATGACATTGTTTCCGGCTGTTTGAAATCACCGGAGTTTGAGAGGTTGAAGAAATTTTATCCATGCATAACCCTTGATGCCATTCTTGATAAAGATCTGTTAAATTTAAAAGGTTCTCTTTGCAGGAGGGTGACTATGCTGTCCTGCAAATATCCGACAACGGGAAGGGAATCTCTTCGGCCGACATTGGGAAGATTTTTGAACCCTTCTATACGAAGAAGGTCATGGGGAGAAGTGGAACAGGGCTGGGGCTTGCAATCGTTTGGGGAACCGTAAAGGATCATGAAGGTTATATTGACGTTCAAAGCGAGGAGGGAAAGGGAAGCATTTTTTCGCTCTATTTCCCGATTACCAGGGAAGAGAAGATGGTAAGTGATCTGAAAGTGGTGTCGGCTGAATCATACATGGGCAGGGGAGAATCGATACTGGTGGTTGATGATGTGCATGAGCAAAGAGATCTGGCCGTCACCATGCTGAGCAGGCTTGGCTATCGAGTCAACGCTGTGTCGGGCGGGGAAGAGGCTGTTGCATACCTAAAGACCAAAACGGTCGATCTTATGGTTCTGGACATGATCATGGACCCGGGCATTGATGGTCTGGAAACCTATAAAAGAGTTCTCGAAATCAACCCGAAACAGAAGGCCGTCATCGTGAGTGGTTTTTCGGAAACGGAACAGGTTGAGAATGCCCTAAAATTAGGTGCAGGGTGCTATATCCGAAAACCTTATATCATGGAGAAGATTGGAATGGCGATCAGGGATGAACTGTTGAAATGATTGACTTTATTTAATTATACCTTAATATTTTCCTTTAAGAATCAGCCTGAAACAATGGCGGCGTCCACCGCAACGGCCCCGCATTTGCTGATTATCAGGGGGTTGATGTCGATTTCCTGGATCCTCGGGTACAGGACACCGAGGTTACCCAGATTGACGAGGATGCGGGCAAGTTCCTC
>JAPLJQ010000482.1 GCA_026388495.1 Deltaproteobacteria bacterium
GAAGGTGTTTTCCTCCGCAAGCGCCAGAATCTTTTCCATGATTGCCCACGACATCATCTCCGTTCGACCGGGAGAGCATTCCAGATGACAGTGTGCGCATGCCAGGTTGCAATACCGGCCGATGTTCACCTGAAGGATATCAATCCCCTGGCTCTGGAGCCCCTCTGGAAATATTCCCCTTATTCTCGCATCAAAGTCGTTCATGATCACTTCCGTGTTTTGAATATTGATGAACTCGTAAAAAGACTGCAAATTCCATATTCTGTCATTCCCGTGAAAACGGGAATCCAGTAATTTCGATCATTTGCATTCCGTATGGATTCCCGCCTACGAGACTGTGTCGTAATTGGGAAAAATGTCATTCCGAACGAATGTGAGGAATCTTAACGTGCTAATGTTATTAATCATTAAGATTTCTCGCTGCGCTCGAAATGACAAAAAAGATAATTACGACACAGTCTCTACGCGGGAATGACGACTTGTTAGAGAACGTCAATATTGACAAGTTTGCAAAAAGTCAGATTTTACTGCAAGCTGTCATTGCTATGAAAATAGCACCTTTATTGTCATTCCGAACTTGATCCGGAATCCAGCCGCACCGTCAATATCTTACGGAAATCCCGTTTAAAAGCAAGAGATAAAAGATTATTTCACTTTACCGACCGGGTAATCCGCTTCGTCCCATGCCTTGATGCCGCCGGGATGACGATACACGTTCTTGTAGCCAAGCTTCACGGCCCACATGGCGCCGTTGTGGCTGCGCGTGCATTTTACGAAACCGCAATAGAATACGATGAGACGATCCTTGTCCGGTCCAAGCAGCTTTTCCAGGGCGGCCTTTGTCTTATCATCCAGTGTTTTCATTTCCGGAATGGGGAATAACATGCTGACCGCTCCGGGAATGTGCTGCTTCACATAACTGTCCGCATAGGGCATGGTATCGACAATCAGCATGCTCTTCTTCTGGTCGATCCAGCCTTTGAGTTCCGGCGTGGTCACGATCCCGTAGCCCCCCCTGGCGGCTTCGCGAACAAGGTTCACGGCGATCTTCTCCGTATCCAGTTCCTTCGCGCCCCACGCGGCAAGACTCACACCGGCCAACCCGAAGATGAAAGTTACACAAACCAAAACCCCGACAATACTTTTTCTGTTAATCATGTCTTAACGTACCTCCTCATTTGTTTATCCTTATTTATAGGTTGATGAACTCGTAAAAAGTCAAAAACCAGCCCCGATGTCATCGCGAGCCAAAATGTCATTTCGAGCGATAGCGAGAAATCTGATATCATTAAAAGATTCCTCGTCGCTAACGCTTCTCGGAATGACAAAACGGGGCTTTTTACAAATGCGTCATCGTTAGCTTTAAAAAATTTAAGGATTCTTGTCTCCTGTTTCTATGCGCGTCTGTTCCCGAACCGTCAGGACGGCGCGGTTTCGTATCCACCGGGACATGTACAGATAGGGTACAATGATTCCGACCAGAAACAGGTCCCGGTAGAATGCCCGGCGGAGACTGTTTTGCTGCGCAAGCTCCTCGGCGCCAAAACAGCCGCAATCCACGTTGAGATCATTAAGAATTCCATACCCCAGAACGAACACGAACAACCCCAGCAGTCCGGAAATAACGGCGAGGCTTCCCCTGATGTCAAACAACAGGGCGATGCCGGCCACTGTTTCCACCACAAAAGGAAGCAGCATTTCAGGGACGATATCGTAAGATGAAATAACGCGGGCAAAGCTCTTCGGGTCGATAAGTTTCATTACACCGCCGTAAATGAACATAGCGGCGAGGCTGAACCGTAAAATCCGGTACGGCCAAGGAGATGTCATAATGTTTTCTGCCATGCCTTTTACCTTTGTGATCATCTACGTACTGGTGTCTTTCAGGGATTTCAATCAAAGATGATGTGGCGGGCTTTATATTAATATTATGAATAAGTCAAATTCATATTAATTATAGATAGGCGTTTAATATTCATTGATGTTATAAACCGAGACCTTTGAAAAATTCCCTTTTCTGTCATTCCGGGCTTGGAGACTGTGTCACAACAGGAAG
>JAPLJQ010000336.1 GCA_026388495.1 Deltaproteobacteria bacterium
GGCAAGAAGTCGGATGCTGGCAAACTCCCAAGGATTTTCTATGTTAACTGGTTCCGGAAAACTCCTGACGGCAGGTGGTTATGGCCGGGCTATGGTGAAAACAGCAGGATACTGAAGTGGATTTTCGAACGAATTGAAGGAACGGGAAAGGCTGTGGAAACTCCCATCGGATATGTGCCTGCTCCCGGAGCTATCGATACCTCGGGGCTGAACATATCTGATAAAGATATGGCTGAACTCCTTAAAGTGGATACGGAAGACTGGTTAAAAGAGGTCGAAAGCATCAAAGAACACTATAATCAGTTTGGAGACCGGCTTCCGCAAGCCCTCCGGGATGAACTGGCTGCTATTGAGAAGAGGTTATCCCTACAAAAAGGGAAATGACCGGATGAAGAAAGGTAGATGGGGTGGGAATGTTAAACTTTCTCAGATCGATAGAGATTCTTTCTGATCTGAATGATGAGGATCTGAACCGTCTCGTCGACAGTTCACAGATCCTTGCCTACCCGGACGCCAGGAAAATCATAAAGAGAGGCGAAATAGGCCGGTTCCTCTGGGTTGTATACGATGGAAAGTTGGAAGTAACCTTACCGAAGACAGACGGAACATGGCAGACTGTTGCTTCCCTCGGCAGAGGTGAAATATTCGGAGAAATGTCCATTATGACGGGCGATCCCGCCGTTGCGGATGTCACGTCCTCAGGTGTTGCCAATCTCATCAAAATCCCCAGAGAGACCTTTTCCCAGATCATTGCCAGAAATCCCAAAACGCTAAGCAAGATTGCCAGGATTATTACAAAACGCCTTCTCCAGAACGAAAGAGACGAACAACGACAGGAACTTCTAAAGACAGCTCACAGTGAAAATGATGACCCTTATGACCTGAATTTTTCCTCTTTGAGCGATCCCATAAAAATTCTCGTCGTAAACAGCGGGAGTTCTTCGTTAAAATATTCTTTATTCGACACAGCCGATAATTTCCCCCTTCTTGAAGGCCAGATTGAAAAAATCGGTTCCGGCGAAGCATTTCATAAAATAAAAACACCAAAAGAGAAGAAAGAGGAATCCGTACCCCATATTACCGATATAAAAGAAGCGTTCAATGCCATGGTTTCCGCGGTCACGGACCCATCGTCAGGACCCGTAAAAGACCTGAAGGAAGTTCATGCCGTGGGGCACAGAGTCACGCACGGCGGGGGGAAATTTACAAGCTCCGTTGTCATAGACGATGTGGTGATGAAGGTGGTCCGCTCCTATTTTCCTCTTGCACCCCTTCACAATCCATATAACCTTCAGGGCGTCGAGATGATGAGGGAATTGATGCCTTCTGCGCCCCAGGTGGCTGTTTTTGATACTTCCTTTCATCATACCCTTCCTGAAAGCGCCTTTACATATGCCCTCCCCTACGCAGTCTGTGAAAAAGAGCGGATCAGGCGTTACGGATTCCACGGCACAAATCACCAGTTCGTCGCCCTCAGTGGGGCAACCCATCTGAGACGTCCCCTGGGGGATCTAAAAATCGTATCGTGTCACCTGGGAAGCGGTGCATCCATCTGCGCCATCGATCACGGACGAAGCATCGACACGAGCATGGGAATGACACCCCTGGAAGGTCTTGTCATGGGTACGAGAGCCGGGGATGTTGACTCCGGCGCCATCCTTCATCTCATGAGGGTTTCAGGCATGTCCATTGAAGAGATGGACAAAATCCTGAACAAAGAAAGCGGGCTTCTGGGTATCAGCGGGAAAAGCAACGATATGCGGGAAGTGCTTCAGGCAGCAGATGCAGGTGACGCTCGCTGTAAGACGGCAATCGGCACCTTCTGTTACAGGATCAAGAAGTATATTGGCGCCTACATCGCCGCCCTCGGTGGTATTGATGCCCTGATCTTTACGGGGGGAATTGGCGAGAATTCAGCGGAAGTCCGCGCGCGGACATGCCAGGGTCTCGAAGTCTTCGGAATCAACATTTCCCTGGACAGAAACAGAAAAGCGGGACCGAAGCGCGGAGATGCGATTGACGTATCCGAACCGGAATCAAAAGTGCGCGTCCTGGTCATCCCCGCGGATGAAGAAAAGATGATTGCAAGGGAAACGCTCCACGCTCTGGGCAGGGTCAGAACCAGGCAGGACATCCAGATGTTTAAGTCGATGCCCATTCCCCTTAGCATCTCTGCCCACCATGTTCATGTGAGCCAAGCCGATTTTGACGTTCTTTTTGGCAAGGGAAGGACGCTTACTCCCATGTCGGATTTAAGCCAGCCCGGCCAGTTTGCCGCTGCGGAAATTGTCAACCTGATCGGGCCGAAAGGAACCGTCAACAAAGTCCGTATCCTTGGGCCGTTCAGGAAGGAATCCCAGGTGGAAATTTCCAGGACCGAACAATTTAAACTCGGCATTGATGCCCCCATCAGAGATTCGGGCGACATCGAGGGAACACCGGGAATAATCCTCGAAGGAGAAGCAGGCCAGGTGAAACTTGAGAAAGGCGTGATCTGCGCCAAGAGGCACATTCACTCCAATACAGAGGAAGCGCTTGCCCTGGGACTCAGAGACAGGGACGTCGTCATGGTTCAGGTGAAGGGGGTGAGAACCTTGATTTTCGGCGATGTATTTGTCAGAGTCCACCCGGATTACAAACTGGACATGCATTTAGATACGGATGAGGCCAACGCGGCCCAGATTACCGAAGGGGTCCTGGGATACATCGAGTCCATACAATTGCGGCAATACATGTAATTTGAAAGATTGTCCTTCCGGACTTGGAGACTGTGTCACAATAGGGGAAAATGTCATTCCGAACGAACGTGAGGAATCTTATTATTAATTTAGATTTCTCGCGTTGCTCGAAATGACAAAAAAAGAGAATTATGACACAGTCTCTTGATCCAGAATCCAGTTCTTTAAATTCTGGATTCCCGTTTACACGGGAATGACAAGCAGCGCCGAAATTTTACTTTTAATGGGTTCGTCATTTATATCCTATGGGAACTAAAATAAAAAAACGCTGTGCCAACTGTGGCGCGGAAACGGAAAGTTACAGAAACCCCCTTCCTACGGTGGACATCATCATCAAGGTTGAAGACAGGGGGATTGTCCTGATCAAACGCAAAAATCCGCCCATTGGATGGGCCATCCCCGGTGGCTTTGTGGATTACGGCGAATCCCTCGAAGATGCCGCCATAAGAGAGGCAAAAGAGGAAACAGGCCTGAATGTCACGCTGATCAGGCAACTACACACCTATTCACGCCCGGATCGGGATCCGCGCCACCACACCATTTCCACCGTTTTTATCGCCAGAGCCGCCGGAACGCCCGTAGCTGCTGATGACGCGGCAGAAATCGGCCTTTTTAACAAGAATCATCTTCCCCATCCCCTCGTCTTCGATCATAAAGAAATTTTAGAAGATTATTTTCGTCAAACCATACATTTAAAAATATGATGCTTCATTTTCCATTCACTCTTTCCATAATTATTCAAAAACGAGAGACGACAGCCCAATGAAAACAAAATATATCGTTTATGTCGTGCTTGCATGTGTATATGGCATTTATTATTTCGGAGTATCTGAAGGATATATCAAAAAAAGTGTTCGTGAGGGTGAGATGACGGCAATTCAGGCGGCCATTAATTTTATTACTCCAGAAAGTCCACGGGAAAAGCTGACTTCGATATCAGAAGAATTCTTTGCTGAAAAGGACAAATTACAAGGTTTTGAAGAATTTAAAGAGAAGGTTCAGTCGGGTCAGATCACATGACCGGGAGCCGTGGCACAGCTCAGGCGTGAGCTGGAAAATGATCCCCGTCCGAAAATGAAAGAAAATATAGCAAAGTTACAGCAGAAAATGGCAAAAATGGCAAAAAAAGCGGCTCGGAGTAAATGACGACGTTCAAGCCAGGATTAAAGCTCTTCACAAGCAACCGGATGGAAATTCTGGTGGCGCATCTCTCGGACGTCCTGAAAGTCCCCCTGGCACAACCGCTTGCCGCTGAGATCATACTTGTCCAGAGCAAGGGCATGGAGCGCTGGCTGTCCATGGAGCTTGCGCGGCGACACGGCATCTGCGCCAATGTCCGGTTCCCTTACCCCATTCATTTCGTCCATAGTATCTTCGGGGAAACCCTTCCCCACACGCCGGAGCATTCTCCCTATGAACCCATGACCATGACGTGGGATATCATGCGCCTCCTCCCATCCCTTCTGGACCATCCGGGATTTCAGGGCCTGAAAGCCTATCTGGGCGGCGCCGAGTCCGATCTGAAACTGCTTCAGCTCTCCTCCCGTGTTGCCGATCTTTACGATCAATACCTCCTTTTCCGGCCGGACATGATATTGCGATGGGATCATGGCCTTGAAGACCAGTGGCAGGCAACCCTCTGGCGGGAACTGGTCAAGAAAAACGGGACGATTCACAGGGCCGCCCTGTATGAAGCCTTTCTCCGTTCCATGAAAGATGGGGGTATCCCCCTGCGGAACATACCAGAAAGAATTTCCATCTTCGGCATTTCAGCCCTTCCGCCATTTCACATCCAGATCATTTCCGCTTTATCATCCGTCATCGACGTGAACCTTTTTCTCATGAATCCGTGCCGGGAATTCTGGGGAGACATCACCTCCGACCGCGAAATGAGCCGGTTGACGGCGGTCGGGAAGTCAACGGATGTTCTGCCCGATGATCTGTATCTTGAGACGGGAAACCGGCTTCTTGCCTCCATGGGCGCCCTCGGCAGGGATTTTTTCCAGTTGGCGGGAGACATCCCTTCTGAAGAAACGTTTGCCTTCGAAGATCCGGGAGAGGCAACCCTCCTTGTGGCGATCCAGTCCGACATTCTGAATTTGAGAGAAAGAAGCAGTAAAAACACCCCTGTCATTTACGAAGCGGACGATTCCATCCAGGTTCACTCCTGTCACAGCCCCCTTCGTGAGATCGAAGCGCTTCAGGACGCCCTCCTCGATCTTATCGAAAAGCATCCCGGAATCAGGCCCGATGATGTCCTCGTCATGATCCCCGATATCGAACTTTACGCGCCCTTCGTCCAGGCCGTCTTTTCCATCCCGCCCGACGATCCCCGCCGGCTTCCCTTCACCATCGCCGACAGGGGGCTTCTCAGTGAAAGCGGCCTTATCGACACATTCGTCCGGCTCCTTGATTTGGCGGGAAGCCGGTATGAAGCATCCCGTGTGATGGATATCCTCGAAGCCGATGCGGTTCGCTCAAGATTTTCCATTGCGGAAGAAGACCTCGCTCTCATCCATCACTGGATTCGGGAAACAGGCATCCGCTGGGGAATCGACACAGAAAGCAGGCAAAAGCTCGGCTTGCCGGCGTTTCCCTGGAACACCTGGCGGGCGGGCCTGGACCGGATGCTTCTCGGCTATGCCCTGCCCTCCGAATTGGAAGACGGCCTTTTTATGGATATCCTGCCCTTTAACGATATCGAGGGGGGAAACACGGAAACTCTGAGGAATTTTCTGGGATTTACGGAAACGCTCTTTCGCTTCACGACAGCCCTCGAAGAAAAGAAAACCCTGAACGGATGGGCCGATACGCTTTTCAATATCCTCGATTCATTCTTTTCCGATGACGAAGATCACCTGAGAGACATTCAGGCCATCCGGTGCGTTATTCACGAACTTCACGACATTCAGAAGGTATCCGGATTTGACGAAAAAGTGGGCCTCGACGTGATCAAAGCCTGGCTCAGACAAAACCTTAAAGAGAAGGGTTTCGGGGCGGGATTTCTCACGGGGGGCGTGACCTTCTGTGCCATCCTTCCCATGCGGAGCATCCCCTTCAAGGTCATCTGCCTTATCGGCATGAACGATGACGCCTATCCCCGTCAATCGCGCCCGCTCGGATTCGATCTCATGGCCGCCTCTCCCCGCATTGGCGACCGCTCGCGACGCATGGACGACCGGTACCTGTTTCTTGAGGCCGTTCTGTCGGCCCGAATGAAACTCCATATCAGCTATGTCGGCCAGAGCCTGAAGGACAACAGCCTTCGCCCCCCGTCGGTTCTGGTGAGCGAACTTCTTGATTACATCGAGGAAGGATTCGGTGAAGCCGTCCGGGAGAGGATTGTCGTTCCGCATCGCCTCCAGGCGTTCAGCCCTGATTATTTTTCCGGGAAAGGGCGGCTGTTCAGCTATTCAGAGGAAAATTTCCGTGCCGCCCAAAGCGCCCTTTCGGGCTCCGGGGAACCCTCTGCATTCATAGCGTCCGTTTTATCTGATCCGGGAGCAGAATGGAAAACTCTTGACCTGGAATCGTTGATCGTTTTTTTCAGCAACCCGGTACGATTTTTACTCAACCGACGCCTTGGCATCTATTTGACAGAAGAACCTGCCGTCGCGGATGACGCCGAACCGTTTGAACTCAATCACCTGGAGCGGTTTCTCATCCGGCAGGACCTTGTCGGGAGGGACCTTGAGGAAGACGCACTTTTTGATGTTTATCCAGTCATACAGGCATCAGGAAGGTTACCCCACGGCGCTCCGGGCGTGTGTTTCTACGATGGCCTGTCTGCATCAGCAAAAGAGTTTGTCAGGAAAATTCGTCCCCGTATCGAGGGCGGCCCCATAGAGCCTACAATAGTGGATATTGAATTAGATGGATTTCATCTTACCGGAAGGCTGACTAATGTCTATCCTGAAGGTCTGGTCTGTTATCGCGCGGCGAAAATGAAGGGGCGTGATCGCCTCAGGGCCTGGATTTCACACCTCGTTTTCAATCATCTCCGCTCAAACACGGAGGCAGATCATACGTTCGCTATTTTTGAAGACAGAGCATACCGCTATTCGCCGGTAGAAAATCCGGAAATGTATCTCCGTATTTATCTAAACATCTACTTGAGAGGTCTTCGTCAACCTATTCATTTCTTTCCAGAATCATCTTTGCTTTATGCCGAAAGAATGGCCAGCGGAAAAGAGACTGATAATGCGATGAGGGCCGCCTCAGGCAAATGGGATGCCTACGAATTCGGAGAAAAAGACAATCCCTACTATGCGTTGTGCTTCAAAGAGATCGACCCCCTGGACGACGAATTCAGAGATCTGGCCACAACCCTATACGAACCCATGCTAAAACATGAGCTGCCGATAAAATAATGGAAGAATCGCGGAAATTTGATCTCATAAACAGCCCTCTCGAGCGGACCAATCTCATCGAGGCGAGCGCCGGCACGGGAAAAACATACGCCATCACGGGGATATTTCTGCGTCTGCTTCTTGAAAAGCGGTTTTCCGTCGGGGATATTCTCATCGTTACCTATACCGTCGCGGCGACGGAAGAGCTGCGTGACCGCATCCGCCGGACGATTCGTGCGGCCATTCACGCCTTCGCCCAGGGAGGGCATGAGGACCCGTTTCTTGACGGGTTGGTGAAACGTTACGGGAACGACAACCCTCTTTCCGTCATCCCCGCTCCTTCCTCCGTCATTCCTGCGAAAGCAGGAATCCAGGATTTAAAGGACTGGATTCCGGATCAAGTCCGGAATGACAATGGAGATACGGGTAATGACATTCCTTTTCGTGAGAAGCGACGGGAAGCCCTCCGAATTCTTCGGTCGGCCCTGAGGGATTTCGACGAAGCGCCCATTTACACGATTCATGGTTTTTGCCAGCGGGCCCTTCACGAAAACGCCTTCGAAAGCATGAGCCTCTTTGACACGGAGCTGGTTCCCGATGAACGCGCCCTGAATGAAGAAATCGTTCATGATTTTTGGAGAATGCATTTTTACGAGGCCCCAAAGGAGCTTACATCTTATTCCCTGAACAATAACATTAATTCTGAATACTTTCTGAAACTCATTAAAGGTAAACTTTTTAACCCGGACATGCGGATTATTCCCGAAGCGCGGCCCGTTTCCCTCGATGCCCTGACCCCTTTCAGACAGGCGCGCCAAAAGGTTCGCGGGACATGGCGTAGCGTCAGGAATGACATTGCTGAAAAACTGAGCGACTCCGGATTAAACAAAACAAAATACAAGAACCCTGAAGCCCTCATGGCCATGATGGACGGCTATGTGGATTCGGAGTCGCCTCTCCTCCCCTTCAACGGGTTCGACA
>JAPLJQ010000151.1 GCA_026388495.1 Deltaproteobacteria bacterium
ACCAATAAAACCATCGATATCATAGAGAATATTCTCAAATACGGCATAGAAACTCATGAGTTTCCTCCAACGATTAACTTACGTCAAAGCAGAAATGCCATATGGGGACTCCTTAACGGGATCATTTCATTATATTTATTCACCGGATTAGAATCAAAAAGAGAAGAGCTGGTTCGTTCCACGGTCCAAACAGGACTGGAAATCTTTATCAGGGGTTTAAAAACAACATGATGTGGCGGAGTAAAGCGATCAACACAAACCTTTTTAATTAAGAGGCGTCTTTTAACGAAAAACGCATACACAGGTCAGGAGGGGAGGTATTCTTATGAGCAATTTATTGGTCAACACGAGGGATCAGCTTTTCGTTCTATTTGAACAGCTTGATATCGAAAAGTTGTTTGAAAGCGAAAAGTATGCGGACTTCTCGAAGGATGTCGTTCTTATGATACAGAACGAAGCCGAAAAACTGGCATTGAACGTCCTTATGCCCATTTATGCTGAGGGTGACCGCGAGGGATGTACGTTCAAAGATGGAAAGGTTTCCGTACCGGCGAGCTTTCATAATGCCTTCAAGAAGTATGTAGAAGCGGGCTGGCTTTGTCCTGTGGAATCACCCGATGTGGGTGGTCAGGGGATGCCGATTGTTGTTGCCACAGCCGGCACCGAGGCTGCTTTTGCGGCCAATTTCCCCCTTCTCATGTATCCGGGGCTTACCCACGGGGCCGCCCGTCTCATTGAAAAGTTCGGGACGGAGGAACAGAAAAACAAGTACATGTACAACATGTATGCGGGTACGTGGACCGGCACCATGTGTCTCACCGAACCCGGTGCGGGAAGCGACGTCGGCGCTCTGAAGACGACGGCAAAAAGATTGCCGGACGGAACCTTTGCAATCACGGGCACAAAAATATTCATTTCCTGCGGAGATCACGACCTTACGGAAAATATCGTTCATACCGTCTTGGCAAGAATCGAGGGAAACCCTCCAGGTACGGCGGGCATATCCATTTTTCTTGTTCCCAAATACAGGGTCAATGACGAAGGAAGCCTTGGTGAATTCAATGATGTGAGGACGGGTAACATCGAGCACAAGATGGGTATTAAAGCGTCGGCCACCTGCACGTTGAATTTCGGCGATGACGGGAAGTGCATCGGCGAGCTTTTGGGCAAGGAACGTCAGGGCATGAGGATCATGTTTCACATGATGAATGAAGCGAGGCTCGAAGTGGGAATGCAAAGCCTGGGACATGCCACAGCGGCCTATGAGCATGCCGTTCATTATGCCAAGGAAAGAATTCAGAGCATTCCGGTCTGGGAAATGAAAAATCCCGATGCGAAAGCGGTTCCCATTATCCAGCATCCCGACATCCGGCGAAAACTTCTGTGGATGAAAGCCTACGTAGAGGGCATCAGGGCCATGAATTATTTTACGGCCTACTGCATGGATCTGGAAAGCGTATCAAAAACCGAACAAGAAAGAGAAAAATGGCATGGACTGATTGAACTGCTTATTCCCGTTTGCAAGGCCTATTCCTCCGAAAAGGCGTTTCTTGTATGCTCGGCCGCCATTGATATCTATGGAGGATATGGATACTGCAGTGAATATCCTGTGGAACAATATCTGAGAGATTGCAAGATTGCCAGCATCTATGAGGGGACAAACGGTATTCAGTGTCTCGACCTGGTCGGGAGAAAGCTGGGTCAGAGAAAGGGGATGGATGTCATGAATCTCCTGGGTGAGACCAGTGCAACCATTGCAAAAACGAAGGAGATCGGAGGACTCAAGCAATATGCTGTCCATCTGGAAGAAGCCCAGAATGCGATCATCGACCTGACCATGCAATTTGCCCAAATGGGAAGAAGTTCCGGTTTCATGATTCCCATCCTGAATGCAACCCCTTATCTTGACATCTTCGGCGACGTCGTGATCGGTCATTTTCTGTTGCAGGCCGCCGGGATTGCCTATGAGAAGTTACAGGCCATCTATACGGAAAAAGGGATAGAGGATTCGAAAAGCAAGAAACGGGCCCTCATCCACGAAAATGCAGATGTAGCCTTCTATGAAGGCAAGATAGCCGTGGCAAAATTCTTTGCCGTGGATACCCTGTCATCCATTAAGTCAAGGTGTGAAGCGATCAAAAGAGGAGAGCGGGTTCCTATCGAAATGGCGGATGAATCATTCGCATATTAAAAAGGAGGAGAATTATGCCATACGAAATAAAAAAAGCTGCCGTTTTGGGAGCGGGGGTTATGGGAGCGGCCATTGCGGCTCATCTGACCAATGCGGGGATCGAGTGTGTCCTGTTGGACATTATACCCTTTGAGCTTACAGAAGGCGACAGGCAGAAGGGCCTGACCGAACAAAGTCCGGCGTGGAGAAACAGGTTTGCCGCAAACGGCCTTGCCGCAATATCGAAATCCAAGCCCGCCAGCTTTTATACCAAGAAGAACTCAGCCATGATCAAAACGGGCAACTTTGAGGATCACCTGAAATGGCTCTCCGATGCGGACTGGGTCATCGAGGTGGTGATCGAGAATCTCAAAATCAAGCAGGAGCTGATGGCCCGCGTCGAAAAGGTGATCAAACCGGATTGTATTGTTTCAACCAACACATCGGGAATACCCATAAAAGACATTTCTGCGAATTTCGGCCCAAAGCTGAAGAAAAATTTCCTCGGGACGCACTTTTTTAATCCACCACGGTATATGAGGCTTCTGGAGATTATTCCGGGTTCGGAGACAAAAAAAGAAGTCGTCGATTTCATGGCGGACTTCTGTGAGCGGGTTTTGGGCAAGGGTATCGTGATCTGCAAGGATGTTCCCAACTTCGTCGGGAACCGCATCGGTGTTTTCGACATATCAAACGCCGTCCGTTTGACCGTGGATAAGCATTTGAGATTCGACGAAACGGATGCCATTATCGGAAAGACACTGGGCAGGCCGGGATCGTCCATCTTCGGAACCCTCGATCTCGTAGGTCTGGATACAGGCCACCATGTCATGAAAAACTTGTATGAAGCGGCGCCGGATGACGAGATGCGGGAGATTTTCATTCCTCTCGATTTCATGGACAAAATGATGGAGAAGAAATGGCTGGGGAACAAGACAAAACAGGGATTTTACAAAAGAGAGGGCGACAAGGACAAGAAATCCAAACTGGTTCTTGACTACAACACCATGGAATATGTTCCCGCAGGCAAACCGAAATATGAATCCGTTTCTCTGGCAAGAAAGATTGAAGACAATGTGCCCGAAATGATCAAAACGGTATTTAACGGAACAGATGTGGCGGCGGAGACCGCCCGGGAATATCTGTGCAACAACTTTATCTATGCGGCCAACCGGGTCCCCGAAATATGTGACAACATCGTGGGCATCGACAATGCCATGAAATGGGGCTACAATCACCAGTTAGGCCCCTTTGAAACCTGGGATGCCGTCGGTGTCCGAAACGCCGTTGAGATCATGAAAAAGTCAGGGAAAACGGTTCCAGCGAAAGTCGAAGACATGCTGGCCGCCGGTTTTGAGTCTTTCTATACGAAAAAAGAAGACGGTCCGTACTACTATGATTTTGAGACAAAGGGCTATGTAAAACTTGAGGAAAATCCCAAGATCATCCTCCTGCCGTCGTTCAAGGACCGGAAAAAGATTATAAAGCAGAACAGGGGCGCCAGCCTGGTTGACATCGGTGACCGCGTTGCCTGCCTTGAATTCCATACCAAGATGAACGCCGTCGATCAGGATATCGTCCAGATGATGTTTGACAGCTGCGACATAGTGGAAAAGGATTTTTCGGGACTGGTTGTAGGGAACCATGCCACCAACTTTTCTGTCGGCGCAAACGTCTTCATGGTTTTGATTGCCGCCCAGAAGGGGGATTGGGACATGCTGGAGAAACTGGTCGAAGGGTTTCAGAATGCCAACATGAGAATGAAGTATCTTTCCAAACCTGTCGTGACGGCGCCTGCCGGCATGTCGTTGGGCGGAGGCTGCGAAGTCGCCATGCATGGCGCCAGATGTCAGCCCTGCGGTGAAACCTATATGGGCCTTGTAGAAGTCGGCGTGGGCGTCATTCCCGCCGGAGGAGGCTGCAAGGAGATGATGGTACGGGTTACCGAGGGCCTTCCTGACGGCGTGCTCGAAGCAGGGTTGAACCTCCAGCATTTTTACGCCAAGGCCTTTGAAAACATCGCCACGGCAAAGGTGGCTACCAGCGCCGTGGAGGCGATGGAACTGGGCTACATCAGGAAAACCGAAAATATCAGTCTCAACAGGGATCAACAGATCTGGGATGCAAAGCAGGTCGTTCTCGGGTTGTCCAGATTCTATAAGAAACCGAAACCGGCGTCCATTCCCGTCATGGGGGAAAATTTCAGGGGAATGTGTGATTCGGTCCTGTACAATATGAATCATGGCAAATTCGCTTCAGACTATGATGTGTACATTGCGAGAAAGCTTGCCTATATTCTGTCCGGCGGCGACTGTCCGGAAGGCACGCTTGTCACGGAACAGGAAATTCTTGACCTGGAAAGGGAAGCCTTCATGAGCCTCTGCGGCGAGCA
>JAPLJQ010000112.1 GCA_026388495.1 Deltaproteobacteria bacterium
CGGATATCCCGATTGTCGGCCTGAATATATTGAAGCCTTTGAAATCATGTCTAATCTCGCTGTCAGGACAGCCGTGGAAGGCGGATCGAGGATTACCATCCATGCCCCCCTTATCAGGATGACCAAAGCGGACATTATCCGTAAGGGCGTAGCGCTGGGCGTTGATTATCGCTTGACCCACAGTTGCTATGATCCACGGTCAGATGGAAAAGCCTGCGGCCAGTGTGATAGTTGCATTTTGAGGAAGAAGGGTTTTCGGGAAGCCGGCGTCACCGATCCCGCTACATACATTGAGAGCTTTGCATAACTGTATAAAACCGGCAATTTTGTCATTCCGGCGAATCCCGGATCGTAGTCCGGGACAGGCCCCGGAATCCAGTATTATCAAGTATTTCCTGGATTCCTGGTCAAGCCCGGAATGACAAATAGAGGAGTTATGCAAAGCTCTCACATTGAATAAAAGGAGATAATTGCTGTGACAGAAAAGAAAAAAGCAAAAAAGGTTGTTGTCCTTCTGGGCAGCCCGAGGAAAAAAGGAAACAGCGCTATCCTTGCAAAACAGATTTCCGACGGCGCCAGTTCCGCAGGGGCGTCGGTGGAAACCATATTCCTCCACGGCCGGGAAATCGCTCCCTGCAAGTCCTGCTATGCCTGCCAGAAGCCCAACAGCAAAGGATGTTCGATCGACGATGACATGCAGGCCATTTATCCGAAGCTGCTGAAGGCGGATGCCTGGGTCATCGCCAGCCCGGTCTACTGGTTTACCATGTCGGCACAGACCAAGATCTTTATGGACCGCTGCTTTGCCCTGCCCGCGTATGCACAAGACCCGTTTTCAGGCAAACGAATCGCCATAGCGATGAGTTACGGGGCGAACGATCCTTTTGATTCCGGCTGCGTGAACGCACTCCGCACGTATCAGGATGCGTATGGATATGCCGGTGCAAAGATTATCGGCATGGTTTACGGCAGCGCATTGGATGCCGGCGACATTGAGTCGAATGAAACATTGATGAAAGAGGCACAGGAACTGGGAAAGAAACTGGTGTGCGACTAAGAAGTCTTCGGCAGCACCGTTTCCACCAGTGTCGCCCAGTAGCTCGCGCCAATGGGAAGGATGCGGTCGTTGAAATCGTACTTGGCCTGGTGAAGAAAGCCGTTTTCCCTCGGCCTCCCGGCGCCGATCCCCATGTACGCCCCGGGCCGCTCCTTAAGCATGAAAGCGAAATCCTCCGATGTCATGACCGGCACGATATCGGTTAAAACCCGATCGCTCCCCGACACCAGGATTGCAGCCCGGATCGCCTCTTCCGTTTCCCGGTCCGTATTGACCAGTGGGGGGTAGCGGCGCTCATAGGTCACGTTTACGGCAATGTCAAAAGAGGCGGACAGGCCGGCGCAAATCTCCCGTATGCGTGATTCTACCCGGTCCTGTACTTGGGTGAGAAAATGGCGTGTCGTTCCACGGAGACTGACCGTATCGGGGATAATGTTGTAGGACGTGCCGCCGTGGATTTCCGTCACGCTGACCACCGCCGCCTGCGTCGGGTTGATATCGCGGCTCACGACGCTCTGGAGAAGATTTACCAGGTAAGCCGACGCCAGGATGGGGTCCTTCACATTCTGGGGCGTGGCGGCATGGCCGCCCCTGCCGGTGATCCGGATATCGAAAACGTCGTACGCCGCCATCATGGGGCCCTTACAGATGGCAAACGTCCCTTCTTTCAGAACGGGAAAGTTGTGCATGGCAAAGACGGACCGGACAGGAAACCGTTCAAAGAGCCCCTCCCTGACCATTCTCCCGCCTCCCCCCTCGTTTTCTTCGGCAGGCTGAAAGATGAAGTGGACGGTCCCGCGGAACGTGTCGTTTTCAGCCAGATATCTCGCCGCACCCAGAAGCATGACCATATGGCCGTCATGGCCGCAGGCGTGCATCTTTCCCTCATTCCGGGAAGCATAAGGAAGGCCCGTAGCCTCCGTTATGTCAAGGGCGTCCATGTCGGACCGGAGGCCGATGGCCGGACGATCCCCCTCCCCTCTCCGGATCGTTGCCACGATGCCGGTGCCTGCAAGGCCCCGATCTACGTCAAGGCCGAAGGAAAGCAGCTTTTCGGCCACGTAGGCCGATGTCTCTGCTTCCGAAAAAGCCGTTTCCGGACAGGTGTGGAGCTCTCGACGCCACCGGGTCAGATCCTCGATCATTGTTCCTATCTTTTCGTGGACTGCCATCATCACACCTCTTCTTTTTTTATGTATTCATACAAATATTTCATCGGGAATCCGTGAAGCATAAGAGAAGCAATTTCGTATGTCAATATCATTTGAAAAATATATTGCGTAATTAATCCTTGACTTATCCGATCGGGAAGCATATATTGCCGATAATTTTAGAGCCGGTTTTGGTCCATCATGTCCCCAGAGCCTGTAAAAGGCTGCTGGGTTTTTTATTGGGCTGACCCGGACAAACACAGGAGATATATGACAACAAAAGGTAAAAAAAGACAATCAGGCGGCAAAAGAAAATCGATCGCATGTTGCAAACGAAGGGGAGCATGGTGATTTTTTAATGAGTTTCAAATCTTTTAATCTGCATCCCCATATCGAATCCGGTATCAAGGCCATCGGTTACACGGTGCCCACGCCCATTCAAATTCAATGCATTCCATCCATTCTCCAGAAGCGGGACGTCATGGGACTGGCCCAGACAGGAACCGGGAAGACCGCAGCATTCGTGCTCCCCATCCTGCAGCGCTTCATGGATGGTCCGCGCAAACACATCCGCGCGCTCATCATCGCCCCGACAAGGGAACTGGCAGAGCAGATACACGAGCATGTGTGTCAACTCGGCCGACAGACAAAACTGAAGAGCGTCACCATTTATGGCGGCGTGAGCAAAAACCCTCAAATAGGAAAGCTCCGTGACGGAATCGATATCGCCGTGGCCTGCCCTGGACGTCTGGTCGATCTCATGAACCAGGGTGTTATTGATTTATCCCGTCTGGAAGTACTCGTCCTTGACGAGGCGGACCGCATGTTCGACATGGGGTTTCTACCGGATATCCGGAAGATCATTAAATCTCTGCCTGCTCAGCGCCAGACGCTGCTGTTTTCCGCCACCATGCCCGACGACATCCGGAAACTTGCACAGGAAGTCCTGCGCAATCCCGTCAACGTCCGGGTTGACGATACCGTCCCGATATCCACGGTTTCTCACGCCATCTATCCCGTTGAATCGCACCTGAAAGCGGCCCTTCTGATGAAAATTCTTGACCGAACGGACACGAACTCGGTCCTCGTCTTCACGCGCACCAGGGACCGCGCGACCCGCCTCGCGAAGCAGATGAAAAGAGCCGGTTTTGTCGCGGCGTCTCTGCAGGGGGATCTGCCGCAGAACCAGAGAGAAGCGGCACTCAGCGGATTCCGCAACGGCAAATACCGTATCCTGGTGGCTACCGATATCGCCGCCCGGGGTATCGACATTTCCAGGATATCGCATGTGATCAATTACGATATGCCCGATACCGTCGATGCATACACACACCGCATCGGACGCACAGGCCGTGCTTCAAGAACGGGGGATGCGTTTACTTTTGTGACGCTCAAAGACAGGGCCTTTGTGTGGAACATTGAGCGGGCTTTAGGCGAAACGCTTGAAAGAAGGACGCTTGGGGATTTCGATTACAGCGTGCCGGCGCCGGCAGGAAGCGGTGAATCGAGAGGATCGGGATTTTCCGCAAGACAGCCAGGTTCGATGAAGGTCATGGGACGGTCCTCGACGCAACGGACGCTCGCGTCCTCACCGGCAACTTCGCCGGTCTCACCCTTCCAGAGCGGATCGCGACCTCTATCCAGGAAAACGCCCGTCTTCAGCTCGTCGCGATCTAAATCACGACGAGCTCATTAATAAAAAATACAAAGTCGGGAAAAAATCTGATATACTGTTAAAAATTTAACGAAGGAGAATTTATGAAAATCTATGTAGGCAACCTGTCTTACACCGTCACAGAAGATGATTTACGTCAGGCTTTTGAAGATTTTGGGCAGGTAGAATCAGCGTCCATCATTAAGGACCAGTCGAGTGGCCAGTCCAAAGGATTCGGGTTTATCGAGATGCCCTCAAAAGAGGAAGCTCAGGCTGCCATAAGCGCGGTAAACGGAAAAGAAATAAAGGGTCGAAAATTGAACGTGAACGAGGCTCGCCCCCGCACCGACGATCGCCGTGGTGGTGGTGGAGGAGGAGCCGGCAGGCGGCCCGGAGGCAGACCCCGCTATTAGCAGGCGTCTTTTCTCCTTCAATTGCTGTTACAGCGCATTTTGAGTGCAGCTACATCTTCCGGGGCAAGTTCTGGTAAATCCGATTGATTCAACCGGTACATAACAGCCCCGGGATTATCGTTGTGATTTAATCCCAATGCGTGGCCGAGTTCGTGGGTGAGCAAGCGCACCAGTCTGTTAGTGCTACCATACTGGTATATTGTGATCGTTTGCTTGACGCCCTGTCTGGTATAATTTCCCTCACAGAACTCTCTTCCCAGCTTATCTCCCACATCCCGATAATTCACCAGGTCAAGATTATGGTTGGTCGCAATCTCGTTGATAACAACCATCATGCTGTTCATCGTATCGATCATCTTTTTCAGTTCTTCCTGCCGCACCTGCAGATTTTCCCAAACGATCTTCAACTCATCCTTTTCTGTCATGAGTCTCCTGTAGATATGTTCCGGCGCCCCCCTTTGTTGCCGCCCCGATTCGATCTCGGCATTTAAGGCAGCCGCCCGTGCGTTGTAGGCGTTTTGATCGCTTGCGAACAGTATCTTTTTTTGATCGTATTCTGCTTTCATAGTCTCAAGGCTGTATTTCAGGTCGCCATAGGAACTCTGGGTGTTGTCAATTTTATAGCTGAGAGTCTTAAGCGTATCCACCGCCTCCTGCCGATAGTCATAGACGAGGTTGATCTCTATCGCGCCCTTGGGCTCCTCCCGGAAGAGTTCGCGTGAAATGGATTTCCCCCAGATGGCGGCAGCTTGTCTGCTTGAGTCTGCAAACTCATGGCGACTCAGGCCAAACCTTGCATCGACGGCGCCTATGCGGTACGTCAGAGGCTCCTGGCAAGGGCGGGGCGGCATGCGTAAAAAAATGACGACAAGGATAATCACTGTGATCATGAGGAAGGGTAACCGCCAGCCGGTTGCCCCCCGCTCGCCCGGCGCGGCGGGATATTTCCTTTCCGGGTTCATTTTCATATTATTACACCGGCAATCAAATCTTTGAATCATTTCCCCACCGTCATTCCGGACTTTATCGGGAATCCAGGATTTGAAAAACTGGACTCCCGCCTCCGCGGGAGCGACACTTTAAAGGTTATTTTCGTAGTAATGACATAGAAGATAGCAAAGGTCTTTCCTTATTTCTGAAAGAGCCAGGTCGACAGATACCTCTCTCCACTGTCCGGCAGAAGAGCCACGATCGTTTTCCCTGCAGATTCTTCCCGCCTCGCCACCTCGAAAGAAGCCCAGAGGGCGGCGCCACTGGATATCCCCACGAGGATACCCTCTTCCTTCGCAATACGTCTCGCCATTTCCCCCGCCTTTTCATGGGACACCTGTATGATCTCGTCGATGACGTTTCTGTTTAACTCATGGGACACCTGTATGATCTCGTCGATGACGTTTCTGTTTAACACATCGGGGACAAACCCCGCGCCGATCCCTTGAATTTTGTGGGGTCCCGGCTTCCCTCCGGAAAGAACCGGCGAATCCGTGGGTTCGACGGCAACGATCTTTACGGACGGTTTCCTCTTTTGCAAAACCTCGCCGACCCCCGTGATGGTGCCGCCGGTGCCGATTCCTGAGATAAAATAATCCACATTGCCGTCCGTGTCCCGCCAGATCTCCTCCGCCGTTGTCCGGCGATGGATTTCCGGGTTGGCGGGGTTTTTGAACTGCTGGGGGACGAAGCTGTTTTTATTGCTGCCTGCCAGTTCTTCCGCTTTATCGATGGCCCCTCTCATGCCCCTGGCGCCTTCCGTCAGAACCAGTTCCGCTCCCAGAATAGCCAGGAGATGCCTCCTCTCCAGGCTCATCGTATCGGGCATCGTGAGTATCAGCCGGTATCCCTTGGCCGCGCAGACGAAGGCAAGGGCAATCCCCGTGTTTCCGCTTGTCGGTTCTATAATCACCGAATCCTTGTTCAGAATCCCCGCTTTTTCCGCTGCTTCGATCATGGCGACGCCGATCCTGTCCTTCACGCTGGAAAGGGGATTGAAGGATTCGAGCTTCACCAGAATCTCCGCATTCAAACCTGTCTGCATTTTGTTAAGACGGACCAGCGGCGTTTTTCCTACCGTTTTAGTGATATCTGCATATATATTGGACATCGTTGTCTCCTTTCATCTTTGGCGATTTCGTAAAAAGTCGGAAAACACCCGTCATGTCATTTCGACCGTAGGGAGAAATCTTGAAATAATTAAAGATTTCTCGTCGCTTTGCTCCTCGAAATGACATAATTTAACTTTTTACGAGTTCATTACCTTTAGACCTTTGCCAATGCTTGCTCGATATCGGAAAGGATATCGTCTATATGCTCCAGCCCCACGGATAATCGAATGAAGTCCGGCGTCACACCCGTCGCCAATTGTTCCTCAGCGGAGAGCTGCTGGTGAGTCGTCGTTGCCGGGTGAATCGCCAGGGTCTTTGCATCTCCCACATTCGCCAGATGGGATATCAACTCAAGGGAATCGATAAACGTCTTCCCCGCCGCAAGGCCGCCCCTGACTCCAAATCCAAGAATTGCCCCCGCACCTTTCGGCAGGTATTTATCCGTCCTCTGACGCTCAGAACTTGACTTGAGCCCCGGATAATTAACCCATGCCACTTTCGGGTGTTTCTCCAGATAACCGGCCACGGCCAGAGCATTCTCGGAATGGCGTGGCATCCTCAAATGAAGGGTTTCCAAACCCTGAAGAAAGAGAAACGCATTGAAGGGTGAAAGGGCCGGCCCCAGATCCCGCAGGAGGGTCACCCGCGCCTTGATGATATAGGCGATGTTTCCCATGGGCTTCAAGGCTTCCACAAAATTGAGCCCGTGATAACTCGGATCGGGCTCCGCAATAAGGGGGAATTTCCCGTTTGTCCAGTCAAATTTTCCGGAATCCACAATCACGCCGCCAAGGGAGGTTCCATGACCGCCGATAAACTTCGTCGCGGAATAGACAACGATATCCACGCCGGAATCAATGGGACGAAGCAAATAAGGGGAAACGGTGTTATCCAGTACGAAGGGAATGCCGTTCTTGTGTGCGACACTGGCAATGCCCTCAAGATCGGCTACATCAAGCTTCGGATTGCCGATAGACTCGGCGTAAATCGCCTTCGTCTTCGGCGTGATCGCTTTCTGAATGGCATCGAGGTCGTTCGATTTTACGAAGTTAACCTTCAAACCCATACGAGGAAAGGTGTAATGAAACAGGTTATAGGT
>JAPLJQ010000444.1 GCA_026388495.1 Deltaproteobacteria bacterium
GGCGACCGCCGTTCATGTGATTCGGAAAGAGAAATAATACCAATTTCCATATAGGATTAGAAAATAAGAATGGACAGGGTGGTATTTTAGCTATGAGAGTATACCTCGGATTTGACGATACGGATACCCGTGATTCCGACTTCGGCACGGGCAAGGTAGCCCGGCGTTTTGAAAAAATGTTGCCGGAAGGATGCCGTTTATGGGGCGTTGTCCGTCAGCAACTCCTGTTTGATGAAAGAATTCCCTACACGTCGCACAACAGTTCAGCCTGTGCGGTTATTGATATTCCGGACCCTGCCATGAAAGAGGTTCTTCTTTCATTGGCCGTTGAACATATCGAGCGCGAATCTGCCGAAGGTAGCGATCCGGGTCTTTGTGTTGCCTGTGAAGGTGATACCAGTCTGACAGACTTGATTTCCTTCGGGCATCTGTGTGCAACGATCATTGTTACCCAGAAAGAGGCGCTTCAGGCGGCATCGGGCATCCATATTTCCGGCCATGGAGGTTCCAACGACGGTATTATAGGCGCTGCCGCGGCAGTCGGTTTGACGGCGTCCGGCTGGTACGGCCGATTCATCGAGTTTTCCGGATTGCGTAATTTTCCTGAAACTGTTAAGGTTTCAGAACTCGGACGGCATGGAATTACGGTTGTATCCCTCGATAGGGATGCCATGGTTCCGTTTCCTGAAGATGTTGTCGATACAAGAGGGTGGTTGCGTCCCAGGCTCTGGGGGCAGAGGGTGGTATTGCCTGTTCTGCCGCGAGGGAAAAACGTCTGGGAAGGAATGGGGCAAAAAAGAAAAAAATCGTAGAAACTAAGGAGGGATGATCATGGCAGGCAAGATTTTTTATCGGGAGCGGCGTAAGGTAGGAGAAGGTGAAAAAAAACCACGCTTTAAACTGGTTGCCGTTGCAGGAGTGGACATGAAAGTTTTCGGCAAACACCTCCGCAAAAAAGAATTGGAGCAAATCGCTGAAGCCGTCGGTGCGGAGCTGATTTTGCTCAAACAGGGCGAGAAAGGCAAGGACGAAGACGTAGAAATCGAGGATTAGACCGTTACAAAAGGAGTTTTAGATGGCACTGATGCGGGAACGCGATGGTCGGCGTCTGCACGTAAAAAGCAAGCTGATGGGGGAGAGCCTGATCAGCAAGTCGTTTATAAAAGATTTTAAGGTTGCACCCCAGCAGCGGCTTTTCCCGGACGTGAATGTCATAAAAATAGGCGGACAGTCCATCTGCGACCGTGGGATAAAGGCCCTTCCGCGAATCATTAAAGAGATTACGGCAAACAAGTCTGAACACAAGATGCTCATCACAACGGGGGGCGGGACGAGGAGCAGGCATATCTATGCCATAGGTCTTGAGCTGGGCATGCCCACAGGCATCATCGCAAAATTCGGGAGTTCCGTTTCCGAGCAGAACGCCCTCCTGGTTTCCACACTGCTGTCGCCATGGGGCGGCATTAAAATCGGGCATGATGAGATCATGAAGCTCCCCACCTATTTCGCACAGGATTGCATACCCGTCTTGCATGGGATGCCCCCGTACGATTTCTTTGCCATTCCTTCCGCAGGATGGCGGGTGCCTGTTCACAGAACGGATGTGGGGACGTTGATACTGGCGGATTTAATCGGCGCCAGAAGCTGCATTTTTGTCAAGGATGAACAGGGTCTTTACACGGACGATCCGAAAAAGAACAGCAAGGCTGCGTTCATTCCCGAAATCAGTGCCACGGAACTCTTATCAAGAGATTTAGATGACCTCATTATAGAGCGGCCGTGTCTTGAAATCCTTCAAGCCAGTGAGGTCATAGACAGAATCCAGATCATAAACGGTCTGGAGGAAGGAAATCTGACAAAAGCCCTCAAGGGCGAGTCGGTCGGGACGATTATCAGGAAAATTTAGATTTATATGCCTGATAAATCTTCCTCCTTCATTACCCCATTTTTATCATCGCACAAAGCCTGTCTTTTGTTATGTCATCTATGACATATTTTGCTTGACATTATGCCATAGATGACATATAAGTCTCCAACCATTGGCATTTATGGTATGAAATAAGTGCTCCTAATTTCTGTCCCAATCATGAATGCCGTTCGATAATGATGCCAGGAATCAGATGTGTCCCAATTACACTCCGCATCTTAACCTGGCATCACTACTTTTAAATAACATGTAAATAACATGCAAAATGAAAGAAGCCGAAGCCTGGCCGCAAATGCATTCGATAATCAAAGAAGAAGATGAGGTTGCATATGATGAATCAAACCGATGACATATCGGTTGTCGAACAATTGATTGATGGCATCATCGAAAAAAATCCGCACAGCAAAGATATGTTGAACGCCTTCAGACCCATCATGGTGGAAAGAATCCGCCTCGTTGAAAAACTGGAACTGAAAGCTGCGGAACCACCTAAGATCGACGGGAGGAAATTAAGAGCGGGAGTGCCTGTCATAAGGCAGGCAATGCTGTTCTACCATGACGATCCCTGGGATGAGATAGCCCTTTCCATGATTCCTGCCATTAAACGAGGTCTTCCTGATCTTGAGAATGATCTGGATAAACTGGAAGCCTTAATAAAAAATGGAAACATCAACTTGTTTGACTGTTTCAAGTCGTATCCAGACAAGGGGGAGGGGATCATCGACCATTGGGCGACAGAGCTGAAGATCGGATTGCCGGCCATTGTTTTCTTAATAAAAAGCGCAACAAGAATCATTCTTGAGAAACGGGCAAAACATATAGACTGGCATGGGATCGAATGGAAAAAAGGCTACTGCCCGATTTGCGGAACGTTCCCTGCCATCGCAATGATCGAAGAAAAAATTGCCTGGCGGTGGCTGCACTGTTCCGCATGCGGCCACGATTGGAAATTCGGCAGGTTTATTTGTCCTTTCTGTGAACATGAGGGGGAAAGAGAAGTCCCTTATTTATTCATAGAGGGAAAGCAGCAGGAATCGGCTTTCAGCTGCGATACATGCAAACGCTATCTGGTTACCCTCAACCGTGTGAGTGACTTGAATGTTCGTGATTTGGACATAACCGCCATCGGTCTTATCCATTTGGATATCATAATGCAGGATAAGGGCTTCCAGCCCATGGCAACCTGTGAATGGAATGTCTTTTAAATCAAAGGGAGAATTCTTTTAACCTATCAATACCACATAAGATTTCTCATCGCTGGGCTCATCGATATAACATGGCGTATATTTTCATCTTAATATGTAATTTCAGAAAAAATCCATAACGGTGCATCAAAAGCACAAAAAAAATCCCGCCTTTATAC
>JAPLJQ010000119.1 GCA_026388495.1 Deltaproteobacteria bacterium
GGGGGACACGTACCATAAATTTACCGCTGTATTTTTTACAGGCAATAGGTTGAGGTATATCTTCGCCAGTTTGTGTCATATCCTTGATAACACCCTCGACAATTTTACGGATACCTTTCAGAGCCGATTCTGGTGTTTGATCCAACCAGCTCAAGCTGGGGAATTCAGTACATAAGCCTGCATATTCCTGATCATCTTCAGACCAGGTTACGCGATAGGTATAACGATCATTCTTAAGTGGCATGTTCAACCTCCAGCTTCTCAATAGCCAACAGCACTTGTTTTACATGGTATGCTTTGGCTTTTCCCTTATGATTTTGAATATTGATCCGCGGATCTCCTTTCCATGGTGTCTTGTAAACATGGTGGCTTCCATCCTTCTTTCGCGCTTGACCAAAATAATAAATACAGACCTTGCTTAAGTCAGATAATCGAACATCTGATGGATTGTTTTTCATCTGTATAAGGATATCTTCGATCTTAGCCATGTCTCATATAGTATCAATATTGATATTTATGTCAAGTTTTTTTGGTTTCATGATTACGAGATAGATTCTGTGGCTATGGCTAGTCTAACCTTCATTTGTGAGTCCCAAAGACCTCAATGTTCCTATTAATTATGCTGGACAATCCTATTTCCCATGCAGGATATCCATCCATCGGGGTGAGACCATTGTATACGGGGTTCTTTCTTCGATTCGACACAATCCCTCAAGTATAAGTTGATCAGATTCTGATATGACATGCCGGTATTTTTAGCTAACCCTTTAAAATACTCAACGGTTTCCTTATCGAGGCGAATGGTGACCTGCGTTTTTAATTCCTTTATATAAGGATTCTTCTGTCCTTTCATTTTACTGAGATCGTATTCTTTTCTCATGTCCTTTCTCTCCAATAAACATCTTCTTCGCCCTTAGTGGCTTTTCTGGCTGAAATAATTCTTATGACCGAGTCTTCTTCTCTGAAACAATGGCATACGATAAGGATTCTGAGCTTATGGCTCAATCCTACCATTAAAAACCTGTCTTCATCATCCGAATGGTCACGTTTTGAGGTTTGCCTGATTTTTAATCAAAAGCTTTTTTATGCAGTTCCTTCTCAATGCGGTCGGCGTCACCCACATTGTACTGAACAAGCTTTTTCAAAGGTTAGGCGTCACGGCAACAGAATCTGATTGTCTCCTGAGCGTGATTCTCCGGCGCTTGTGACAGTGATGGCGGGCTGCCCTGTGACGGGGCATTTCGCCTCGCAGATACCGCAGCCGATGCAAAGTTCAATATCCACCCTGGGTTGTTTCAACACCAGTTCATTCCCGCCTCTATTTCTGACAATGACTTTCTCAAACCAGATGGCTTTTTTAGCCGTAGGGCAGACCTCCTCGCAGACAATACAGGAGGTCGCATGGGCGTAGGGAAGGCATCTTCCCTTATCGATCATGGCAAGACCGATCCTGATTTTTGGCTTCTCATCAATGTCCAGCTTCCTGATGGCCCCGGTGGGGCAGACCTGTCCGCACAGGGTGCACCGGAATTCACAATAGCCAAGCCGGGGAACAAGGATGGGGGACCAGATTCCTTCAAGACCCGCTTCCAGCAACGTCGGCTGGAGGCCGTTGGTAATGCATACCTTCATGCACTCCCCGCATTTGACGCAACGCGAAAGAAACGCCTTTTCACCAAGCGACCCCGGCGGCCTGATCAGCTTAGGATCTCCGTAAGAGGTTTTCGTAATCGGTGAAATCCTCAGCAACGGGACGGCAATGACCCCCGCCAGAATGGAACCGACGACTCTTCTTTTGCCCAGATCCATCGATGCCGCAGAGGATTTCCGCGTAAAACCGAAACGGACGGCGTTTTTCGGACACACGTCGTCACAATTCATACAGATAACGCACTCCGTATTTTTCCAGCCTCCCCCCTCATGGGAAATGGCGCTGCCCTGACATACCGCTCCGCACGCCCCGCAGGAGTCACAGCCTTCACTGACGGTTCTTTTGATAATTGCATATCTGGATAGAAGGCCCAGGAGGGCGCCCAAAGGGCACAGATATTTACACCAAAACCTTCTTTCCACAAGGTTCAAACCCAGGATAAGGAAAAACAGGAGGCCCACAAAAGCGCTCTGAAGAAAAAAAGGCTGCTGAAAGGGAAGAATAATTTTTTTCAAAAAACTGTAAATGGCCTCGGTGACACTGACAAAAACCGGCACATTCAACCCATAGAATGCATCGAACGTGGCGCCGGTTGCATAGCTGATGAGGGGATAAACACTCAGGGAGAAAGATCGGATCAGCAAGGATAACGGATCGATAACGCCTACAAGTTGCAGGGAAAAAAGAGAGGATACGAGAAGAAAGATGAGGATATAATACTTCAGGCGGTGCCAGTTTCCGGGAACGGCACGGAAACGCCATCTTTTCAGGGAACCCGTCAGGTTGTTCAGGGCGCCGAGTGGACAGAGCCAGCCGCAGAAAAACCTTCCCAATAATACAGTGGCAATGATGATCACAAGAGCAAGGTAAGGAATATGGTCTAAAGAGCGGGATGACAGGACTGTCGTGATGAAAATAAGGGGATCCGCATCAAGAAAAATCTTGACGGGATAACCGAGTTCATTCGCCCCTTTTGACTCTGTCTGCAGAAAAAGCCAAAGGAAGACGATCAGGAACAGGCATTGCGATGCAATCCGGATTTTTCTGATCATAGGCGGCTGCAAATCCCCTCCGGAGCCTTCTCACAGAGCGATTTTCTTGATTTTCAACTTCTGCAATTCCATAGTACCAAGGCCTGCCCTGTGCCCTGCAACGATATGGCCGATATCGGATCCTTTCAGACCAAACAGGGTAGCGCCGAAGGCATCGACAGCCACCTGATCCGTGCCAATGACGACGGTATTGAGGCGTTTCACATCGGACAGGTCCCCCCCCTGGGGTCCGTTTGCCGTCAGGATGCGCACCGCATCGAGTACGATGAGGACGGGTTTGATCAGCATGGCCACATCCACAAGGCTCCCGTCGATCCGCTGGTGGATCCTGCCCCGCGACCCCCCCATGACGCCCATCCAGTTCTTCATCCCGAGGGTCAGGGTTGAGAGACCATGTGTCTTTGCGATGGGCATATTGATGACCTTGTCCGCCTCAAGAACCTCCGTATAAATGGGCCACGATTTAAGGGCGTGGCCGCTCAGTTTCACTTCGCGGAACTTCCGGTCATCGATATAGCTGACCGCAGCTCCCGCAGCTCTTGCGGCATCGGCAATCCCGCTCTGCTTGTAACAGCGTCTCGGATCAACCACGGAATGGTCGAAAACCTTTACCTTCTTCGCCCCCGCCTCATAACACAGCCGTACGATCGTCGATACCACCTCCGGATTGGTGGTGGCAGCAAACTCGGGTGTCCGGTCCCAGCCGATATTGGGTTTGACGACAACCACGTCCCCTCTGGAGATGAATCTTCTGATACCCCCCAGACCGTCCACGGCGGCTTTTGTGATCCTTGCCGGTGAAGGCCCGCGGGCGACAACAAGGTCTGTCTTTTCAATGGCATGAAGGTTGCCGGGAAAGGGAAGAAGTACATCAGGCAGTGTCAGAGTCACACCGGCAATCATAGCCGTCTTCAGAAAACACCTGCGATCCATTTTTTCCTCTACGATCATGGTAATTCATGACGGGGACAGAAAATTTACATCAGGTCCTTCTCACTCATATCGACGGCACGGTCAATCTCCGCCTTTAACTGCGGAGGCAGACCGGGAATATCGACGCTGAGGAATCCCCGGACGATGGTGGCGGTGGCTTCATCTTCCGTGAGACCGCGCGACATGAGATAGAGGATTTCTTCCTGGGCGATCTTGCCTACGGCTGCTTCGTGAGACATCTCCACCCCCTCCACCTTGCCCTGCAGTTCCGGAATGGCATGAATGAGACCCCCTTTGAGAAGAAGGCCCCGGCATTCCAGATGGGCCTTCACCCCCGGCTTCTCACCGATCAGATCGCCCCGGGAAATAATTCGTCCACCGTTGCTGATGGCCCGGGCGATGATCTCCGCCCGCGTATCCTCTTCTTTCAAGAAAATCCGGCCGCCCACGTCCAGCTCGGAACCTACGCTCCCCACAAGAAGGCTGTAGAATCGGGACACCGCTCCCTTTCCCACGAGGTGGGTGGTTGGATACATCTGAAGGGATTTAACCGGTTTCATACAGATATAATTATTCAGGAAGAGCCCTCCCTCTTCAACGATGCCCACGGAACGGGGCCTCACCATCATGTCCTCCGCCCAGTTGTGGATCATGGTGAAGCTGAGTTTGGCGTTTTTCTTGACGAAAAATTCCGATATGCCGACATGGAGGCCCCTTTTCATATGTGGGGCTGTTGCACAACCCGTGATGATGTGAAGCTCCGAATCTTCTTCGGCAATGATCAGGTTGTGGACGTACTGGCTCAGATTCTCCTTGTCAATATACAGACAGGCCTGGACCGGATAAATGACCTTACTCCCTGGAAGGGCCCGGATGACGTAACCGTCATGCAGATTGAGCTGGGCCCGAGCTGTGTATTTGTCTGCATCGACGGAGACCAGCTTCCAGTAATAGTCTTTGATCCAGTCGCATTCTTTCAGGGCCTGTTTGATGGGAAGAACCTCAAGGCCTTCATGCTTTGAATGGGCGTGAAGAACCGCCGTATCCATCTGCAGATATGTGCCCGACCTCCCGATCCCGCTGACGTCAACGCCAGCCTGGAGGATCTTCTGTTTGTCTTCCTCCGCAAGCTTGCTCAGATCTTCCATATAGGGGTGGGCCACGGGTTCATCCGTAAAGGTTCCCAGATCGATATCCGGCCCCAGCATGGCCTTTTTATCCTTTGCCCGGTCGGCTTTGTCGTTTAAATCGTGCATCGCACACACTCCTGATATCCTACTCTTTTTATACAGCTGAAGATTTCCTGCGGGTTGCTTCTGCAGCTCAACACGCCTTCATAAAGAACCTGCCCCTTGTCGGCCGTCACGTAATCCAGAATGAACCCCGTATGGGTGATGATGAGCCCCATCCGGGTCCGCGCCTGACGCATCTGCTTTTGGGTCCTGTCCGGTTCAACATGGCATCAAAAAGGAGGAGATCCGCCTCCTGGGCCATCAATTGCAGCAACTCCGAACGTTTGATTTCTCCCCCGGAAAAACCGGCATTAATGTCGCGCTCCAGGAATTCCTCAAAATTGACCTTCGCTGCCAGATTCTCAACATCCACCTCTTTTTTTGCACATATCCGGACCATCTGTCTCGTCTTTAAACCATGAATGGTCGGCGGGCGCTGGAAGGACATGCCGATACCCAGCCTGGCCCGTTCATAAATGGGCATATAGGTGATGTCTTCTCCCTTGAAGAAAATTTTGCCTGCCGTAACGGTATATTGAGGATATCCCATAATGGTCATGAGCAATGTTGTTTTGCCGGAGCCGTTTGGACCGAAGAGGATGTGGGTTTCTCCCTCCCTGATTTCAAGATCGATGTGTTTCAGGACTTCCCGATCCCCGATTTTTACCTGCAAATCTTCAATTCTTAACATGATGTCTCTCCGTCATGACTTAGTTCGTCATTTCATAAATACACACACGATGTCATTTCGGGAAGTTCCTGTCATTTCGACCGAAGGGAGAAATCTTGATTAATAGAATTACCGTTTTAAGATTCCTCACGTTCGTTCGGAATGACATTTTTCTCTATTGTGACACAGTCTCTTGATCGATATGACACCGAACTTATGAAAAAATGCTCTTAGAACGAGACCTTTGAAAAACTACACCTCCTATCATTGTGATGAGCGAAGCGACGTGACAATCTTATGCTTTATAAAAAGATTTATCTCTTCGATCGAAATGACAAAACACGAGATATTCAAAAGTCAAAAAACTTCAATCCTTCAGATTTTCCACATTGTCGCCGAACGGTTTTGATGCCAGTTCGTTTTTATCCGACAGGATTAAATCAGCCGCGATTCCCGCTGCATCCGTAATGACTTCCCGGCAGTAAAGCGCATGATCCCGGCAGAGCCAGCTTGTGTGCCATTTGGACGTTAAATCCCGGCACGCCGTATTGCCGTATTTTTCCTTCAGTCGATTCGGAATTTGATTGAACAGCCGGTAAAGCCCCGGTTTCCCGTATAGTTGCTCCTTGCCTTTTAAGAGAGCTTCCTTCCCTTCCCCTTCGGGAAGCGAACTTCTCCCATGGACGGCGCTGACGGCCATGACCGCACCGATGAGAGCGCCACAGGTATCGCCATAGAGGCCGACGCCTCCACCGAATCCCGTCGCCAGCTTTTTCACTTCCGGCGACATTCCCGTATCCACCAGGCTGAAAACCGCTTCCGTGACACACTC
The DNA here is from genome assembly GCA_026388495.1 of Deltaproteobacteria bacterium. GTDB lineage: Bacteria > Desulfobacterota > Syntrophia > Syntrophales > UBA2185 > JAPLJQ01. The sequence goes on from JAPLJQ010000119.1 coordinate 6,371, forward strand.
CGCGCAGTTGTATCCCTGCGAAAAATTCTTCCTCGCCCGCTGCCTGATTTCCTCAATCTTTTCTTCCTTGGTCATGTTCAGAATCCTCCTTTTTTATTTTTTTGATCATGATTGAGAGCTCTAAAAAAATCCCACGCCGTCACTCAAGCTTCATTCCCTTGTCTGGACACCCCACCTCGTCATTCCGGACACCCCACCCTGTCATTCCGGACTTGATCCGGAATCCAGTATTATCAAGTACTTCCCGGATTCCCGC
>JAPLJQ010000028.1 GCA_026388495.1 Deltaproteobacteria bacterium
GCGAGCAGATGGTCTATGCCGAAGCAACCTCCGTATTGCCCCTTCTTGCAAGTTACGCCTACCACAGAGGAAACTGGAAGACGCGAAAGAAACGGCAGTTTGCCGGAGTATTCTGAGAAACTTCAAAAGCTGAAAAAAGAGACAGGCTGCTTTTAAAAGGTTCATAAAAAAGCAGCCTGTCGTTTTATTCTGGTGGAGATGAGGGGGATCGAACCCCTGACCTCGGCATTGCGAACGCCGCGCTCTCCCAGTTGAGCTACATCCCCATTTTCCCGTTTTTCGGCGGAAGCATAAACGATAAGGCGCACGGATGTCAAGAATTTGTTGGAAAGGTTTCTCAACCCTTGACAAACAGCTATCCTTTTCCTATACTGCGCTTCACGGAATTGATTTCTCGGAACACCGGAAAATTTAATTTTGCTCTCCCGAATTATCATAAGATATTCCTGTTTTTTATGAACGAAGCCGGGAATATGCCCAATGAACATTTTGACAACATCAAGGAGGCCTTTTTATGGCAAAAATCGATGCCTTTTTTCAACTAATGCATGATCAGGGCGCATCAGACCTGCATCTCGTATCTGGACAGCAGCCCGTCATCCGGATACGGGGCGAGATGGAGCGGATAAAGTTTGATGTTCTCAACAATGACGATCTCAAAGCCATGCTTTACGAAATCGCGCCGGAGCACAAGATCAAACATTTTGAAGAAACGGGAGACGTGGATTTCGCTTATGAAATTCCCAGTCTCGCGAGGTACCGGGCCAATTTCTTTCAGCAGAAATTCGGCGTCGCAGCGGTTTTCAGAGAAATTCCCAGCAAGATACTGAGCTGCCACGAGTTGGGGTTGCCCCCCGTGATCGCCAAGCTGGCCACCCTGCCGAGAGGCCTGGTCCTGGTGACGGGACCGACGGGAAGTGGAAAATCAACCACCCTTGCCGCCATCATCGATGAAGCAAACCGTAATCGAAAAGACCATATTATCACCATAGAAGATCCTATTGAGTTCGTTCACCAGAGCGCAAGCTGCATCGTAAACCACAGGGAGGTCGGCATCCACACCAAGACGTTCACCGCTGCCCTCCGCGGCGCCCTTCGCGAAGATCCGGACATCATTCTCGTCGGCGAGTTGCGGGATCTGGAAACCATTTCTCTGGCCGTTGAAGCGGCAAGTACGGGCCACCTCGTTTTCGGCACCCTCCACACCACGAGCGCCGCGAAAACCGTTGACCGTATCATCGAGGTCTTCCCTTCAGAAACACAGATGCAGATCAGATCCACTCTGGCAGACGGTATCCGGGCAGTCATTTCCCAGGTTCTTTTCAAACGCGCCGACAAAAAGGGACGCTGCGCCGCCCTGGAGATTCTGATCGCTAATTCGGCGGTACGGAATCTAATCCGGGAATCCAAAACCTTCCAGATCCCTTCGATGATTCAGACGGGGAAAAAATATGGCATGCAACTGCTGGACGACGGCATTATGGACCTGTATAATAAGGGATGGATCACGGCGGACGATGCTTATATGAAATGCAACGACAAGGCCAAGTTCAGACCGTTCCTGAAGTTCCCGCCAACGGACTTTACGGAAGTGTAGTCATAACATTTAACTCTATATATCCTTATATCGAGGGACGCTTATGAGAAAACAGGAAATCGATTATATATTGACCAAGATGCTGGATTCGCACAACAATGTCTCGGATCTGAATATAACCGTGGGAAGACCCTTCCAGGTGGAGTCATCGGGACAGCTGACCGGCGTGCCCTTTGACCCTCCCATTGAGAAGCTGACCCCCTTCCAGACGGAAGTGTTTGCCATGAACCTAATCAATCAGGATCGCCGTCTGACAGAAATTCTTCTCACGGAAGGATCATGCGACTCTTCTTACGAACTGCCGGGAAAGGCCCGCTTCAGGGTGAATATTTTCTCGCAGCGGGGCAATTACTCCATCGTCCTTAGAAAACTGGAAACCAAGATACCCACATGCAAGGAGTTGAATTTACCCGAAGCATTTTTCAAAATGTCGGCGGAAAAAAACGGTATTATTCTTGTCACCGGCGCCACAGGCAGCGGGAAATCAACATCGCTTGCTGCCGTGTTGAATGAAATCAACGAGCAGAAATCCGTCCATGTCGTGACCCTCGAAGATCCGGTGGAATTCTCCCATCCTCACAAGAAAGCGACCTTCAATCAACGGGAGCTTGGGGGTGATTTCGACGCCTTTGCAAGCGGCCTCCGTGCCGCCCTGAGACAGGCGCCGAAGGTCATCCTCGTCGGTGAAATGAGGGACAGGGAAACCGTGGAGATTGCCATGAGCGCCGCAGAAACTGGGCATCTGGTCCTGAGCACACTCCATACGGTGGATGCAGGCCAGACCATTAACCGAATCCTGGGCATGTTCCCGTCAGAAGAAGAAAATCAGATTCGCATCCGCCTTGCCGAAACCGTCCGCTGGATCGCATGCCAGAGACTTCTCCCAAAAGAAGGAGGGGGACGGGTGGCGGCCTTTGAAGTCATGGGGACCAATCTGCGTATTAAGGACACGATCCTGAACGGAGAATCGGAAGGCAAGACATTCTATGAAATTATCCAGGCTGCCAGGGCGTTCGGCATGATCACGTTTGACGATTACATTGTCGAATTGTACAAGGAGTCTCTCATAAGCGAAGAGACGGCCAAGGCCTATGCGTCCAACAAGGGTATTGTCGGTCGCGGCATCGACACAGTTAAGAGTGAAAGGGGACAGGCGACAACAGATCTCCTTGGCAAGCTCGAAGTCGATAAGGATTACGGAAAACCGGCGACGCCGAAAAAGCCGTGGTAGAAAGGAGCAGATAACCGTGGAAGAAGCAAAAACACTTGCCAGCGAAGTAGCGTCAGAAACCTATGATACTTCGGATAAGCCTTTTGATTTTGTGGAGGCTGATACTGAAACGGCCCTGATCTGTGAATCGGATACTGCCGCAAGAGAAAAGATCAGCAGCGCCATGAAAACCCTCGGCTATAGGACCACTGAGACGACATCAGCCAAGGACGCTCTCAAAAACATGCGGTTTCATGTCTACAACGTGGTCATTCTGAATGAGAATTTCGTCGCCTCTGACCAGGAGGGGAATGCTGTGCTTAACTACCTGGCCAATCTGAATATGAGCACGCGACGGCAGATTTTCGTCGCCCTCCTGAGCAGTCAATTTCGCACGACGGATAACATGGCCGCCTTTAACAAAAGCGTCAATCTCATCATCAATACCAGCAATATAGATGAGTTCGGCCAGATTATGAAGCGCGGCGTCGCCGAAAATGAAGCCTTTTACCACGTCTTCAAAGAGACTCTCCGGAAGAAGGGACGGATATAACTTATTTGAGAGATTCTGCCTCCCGACGGGTCTTCCCGGCCAGATCAGTGAGGCCGCAGACCGAATAAGAATCGGCAAGATGTACGTAATAAAAGGGATTCCGGGGATCGACGGCAATTGCCTTTTTAAAGATCTCTATGGCCTGAAGGTGGTGATTTTCCTTCGCAAGGGCATTTCCAAGCCGGTTGTAGTACGCCCCGGCATCACGGCGATTCAGTTCGATGGCCCTTTCGTAAGCAAGCTCCGCATCGTTTAAGCGTCCCTGGCGGACAAGAACATCGCCAAGGCTTACGTGATAAGCAGGCTCGTCTTGCCGGTATTCGATACACTTTCTGAATACCTTCTCCGCCAGCGCATCGTGGCCTGCCTCACAGTAAACACCGGCCAGCCTGCCGTAAAAGATCCCCGCCTCCGACGGATCGATTTCAACCGCCCTCTCGTATGCCTTTCCAGCGCCGTCAAAATCTCCCATTGCGACAAGGGCATTTCCCAGGCTGCAGAAGACCATCGAGGCATCCGGCTCCATTTTCGTCATTTTTTCGAAGACCTCTACGGCCCTGCCGGCGTTTCCCGCCTTCAGATAAGCGTCACCGAGATCACCGAGAAACCCGATATCATCAGGCTGCTCGGCAACCACCCTTTCACAGATCTCAACAAGGCGCTCGTACTGCCCTTCTTCCTTAAAAATTCGGACCAGTTCATCAAAGGCAAATCCCGTAAAAACCTTTCTCTCCAATTCCAATGCCAGGAGTTGCTCAAAAGAACCAACTGCTTCTTTCCGCATCCCTCCGTCATGATAAGCCCAGGCCAGCGCTAGGAGCAGGGATTCCTCGCCGGGATGCATAGCCACAAGTTTCCGGTAAAGCAAAACGGCATCGTCATACCGTTTTTCCCTGAGACATTCATCGGCAAGGCGTCGGAGATATTCCGTAATATCCGAGTTTTCCATCGATCCCCGTTTAGATCAACAACTGCATGACGATCCACAGGCACTGCCTGCTTCCAGGCTGGACGTCACCTTAAAGCCGTTTCCCATTCTTGTAGTGACGTAGTCCACATTGATCGGCTTCGCCAACTCAAACAGATCCCGGTTCATGAGAAAGGTAATTCCTTTTTCGTTAAATACTTCGTCATTTTCTTTGGGCTCATCCAGAGCCATGCCCAGTGAGGGACCGGATCACCCGCCCTCCATCATCACAACCCGGATCGATGGGGATTCATCTCTGTCTTTAAGAAATTCATTGAGCATTTCTATAGCTTTTTCGGTTACTTCAAACATGTTTTTCTCCTTATAGGCGATTTTTCTTTTGATTTAAATGATCAAGAATTTTTTAACCTATACATTAAAACTATTTTGTCAATCTTATTTTTCCCTGCCTTGATCCATACGATTAATCTATGGATGTCCTTTTCTGATTGACACACGATGACCATTCGCCTATAAAATAACCTCTGAGATAATTTAAAAACCTTATCTATTCGTGGAGGTGACCCGCTATGGCTGATGGAACACTGTATTACGATTCACAGTGCCGTTACTTTCATAAACCGGGAGGAAAAAATACGCGGATTGTCCTTGAAGCCGTCTCCAAGAGGGCAAAGGAACTTTCAATCCGAAAGGTTCTTATTGCGACGTGCAGCGGCCGGACCGCTTTTGAGGCATTGAAGATTCTCGACAGAGATGTTAAGATCATTGCTGTAACCCACGTGACAGGGTACGAAAAACCCGATTCCCAGGAACTTTCTGAACAGGACAGGACGGATCTGGAATCACAGGGTGTTACCGTGCTGACATGCCAGCACGCCTTCGGCGGCGTGGGCCGAGCCGTGAGAAACAAGTTCTCCACCTACCAGGTGGATGAAATCATGGCTTACACCCTCAGAATATTCGGCCAGGGGGTCAAGGTGGCCATTGAACTGGCCCTCATGGCGGCCGACGCAGGTCTGGTGAGAACCGATGAAGATATCATAGCCGTCGGAGGAACGGCCAGAGGGGCTGACTCCGCCATGGTCATCAAACCGGCCAACAGCTTTCATTTTTTCGATCTGAAAATCAGGGAAGTCATCTGCAAACCTGCCATGTTTTGAAAGGAGAGGGACGATGAAAAAAACGGTGTTTTCAATTCTATCCATTATTCTTATATGGCCTGCCCTCGCCCTTGCCGAAAATTACACGGTCAAAGGGGAGATGGGAGCGAATATCCGTTATGAGCTCCAGGAACAGGTTACATCCGGCGAGGGAATCAAGAAAATGGTCCTCAGTTTTGTAAAACCACAGACCTTCCAGTCGCCGACCTATCGCCAGGAAATCAGGAATTTTAAACTCCTTTTTTCACCGGAGCCCCAAGAGAGAAAAACCCAAACCGACGGACGGGGAAACGAAATCATCGTCGCGACATGGACAGATCCGCCCCAGGTCATCAATGTGCGCCTTTCCTGCGATGCCTTGAGCGAAACAAGGTTTCCCACCCTCGCTACACAGGATCCCTTTCCCCTTGTGAAAATCGATCAGGAAATGGTGGATTATCTTAAACCAACTGAGCAGGTGCAATCCGATAACCCCCGCATCCGTGAACTGGCAACACAACTGACATCCGGCGTCAAAACGGAGTTCGACGCCGTGCAGCGGGTCGTCTCCTGGGTGGTGGATCATGTCCGTTATGTGACGCCCCCGGTCAGGTATGACGCCATTTATTCTCTGGAGTCAGGCAAGGGGAATTGCCAGAACTACTCTCATCTCAGCGCCGCACTGCTCCGGGCAGTGGGAATCCCCGTTCGTATCGTCAACGGCGTCACCCTCAACCAGCCTTTCGACATTGCCATGGATAAATGGGGGGTATTAACCCTCAAGATGGGTCATGGCCGTCATTCATGGATCGAGATCTGGTTCCCCCAGCTGGGCTGGGTCCCCCTCGATCCCCAGAACACCATGCTTTTCGTTTCAAACCGCTTTGTCCGGGTTGAGGTAGGCATCGATAACAATGAAACAAAAAATGACGGCCTCTTCAGGTGGGCACAACTCCAGGAAGCACAAAAACCGAAACTTCAGGAGAGCATCAGCGCCAATTTTGAAAGCGATCAGATCAATGTCAGGGGAAACCGTCAGAATTACGGCCCGAAGAACCTCCTTCTTTCTCCTCTCGTTAAAGCGGAGTTTAAACAGATCGAAGTGGTCACGCCGCCGCCGCCGCCCGTCATCAGCGAGAAACTGAAAAAAGCTCTCCGCTATAATGTGCCGTTCACCTACGGAAACCTTGAATATCCAGAAAATCTTGATTTCGCCTTTCCCCGGATAACGAGCGCTGCAGGAAAAAATCAATTCGAAATGTCCAAGAGCTTTCTTGTGGAAACGGCTGAGTATGTAACCACCAATCTCACCCAGTACGCCCAGGTTTTCGTACTTCAAAAACCGGTTACGCTTAAGAAAATCGGGCTGGCGCTGCATAATTTCGGCGGGGATGGCTGGCTCTGGGTGGATATCCTTCAGGATAACAAGGGCAAGCCGGGCATGCCTATCGGCACGAGTGGATTCATTAACCTGGACCAGCTTTCGTTGAAGCCGGGATACAGATGGGCAGATTTTGATTTCAGTAAGGAAAGTCCTATTCTGATGCCGGGTGCCTACTGGATTGCCCTGGGCTTTACGGGAAGCCCGATCGTAAACTGGTTCTACACCTACGGGAAGCCTGTTGGGCCCGTTGACGGCACACGATATAAGGGTGTCTTCCAGGATGACTGGA
>JAPLJQ010000496.1 GCA_026388495.1 Deltaproteobacteria bacterium
CAGGGTCCTTCTCAGGAAGTTCCAGTCATTTCGCCGTAGACACGACCACAGGCTCCTGGAAAATTGATGGAACGTCGGTAGTGGACAAAGCAGCCAACGGTTCTGTGTACGGTTCCAGCGGCCAGGCCATCGGGGGAGCATGGCTGGTTGGTTCTCCTGGAACGGGTAAAGGGGTAACGGGTGTGTTTAAGGGTGCCAAGGTGGAGTAGAACAGAGTTATCTTGAATCTTAAAAAAGTATTTTAAAAAATCCTGCTGTTCAGATTAGAAAAATACATGTTTTTCGCGAAAAAATACCGCGCGGGGCGGATTACATAATAAGAGGGGTTACTGCCGAAGCCGCAACCCCCTTGATTTTCATGGTAGGCGGTACTGGATTTGAACCAGTGACTTCTACCGTGTGAAGGTAGCACTCTCCCACTGAGTTAACCGCCCGATGAGGGGTACGTATAACCCAAAGGAAAACCCTTTTCAAGAGAAAATTTTCAGGTTATAATTATACCTGGTTTGCACGATAGAAGAAACGAGAGAAACCCCCGACCTGTTCGAGCCATGAAGAAAAAAATGATCGGCTTCATTCTATTGGTCATCATCCTGCTTGCCGCCTACCTGATCTATGCCGTTGTAAAAATTCGTTTTACGCCCTCCGTTGTGATGCCCCGGCAGGAACCGGCCTCCCGCGGAGACACCCGGCAGTTTTACAGGCATGTGGAACACATGAGCGTCCGCATCGGTTCGAGAAGCGTCTATGAATACAGCAAACTTGAGGAAACAAAACGTTACATCGTCTCCTGCCTTGAAAACTTCGGATATACCCCGGAGCTTCAAAAAGTCACGTATGACGGGCAAGTTTTTAACAACGTCACTGCTTCTATTAAGGGAAAGAGCAGCCCCGATGAGACCGTCGTTATCGGAGCCCACTATGACACGGTTTTTGGAGCCCCCGGTGCCGATGACAATGCCAGCGCCGTTGCCGTGCTGCTTGAAATGAGCCGGATACTGAAAAGTTTTCCTCCCGGCAGAACCATAAAGCTGGTCTTTTTTGTTCTTGAGGAACCTCCCGTATTCAGGACAGAACACATGGGAAGTTACGTCTATGCGAAGGACGCAAAAGCGAAAAATGAAAATATCAAAGCCATGATCTGCCTTGAAATGCTGGGGTATTACGCGGATAAAAAAGGAGGGCAGACGTTCCCCCTTCCCCTGATGGGACTGATGTATTCATCCACGCCGGATTTCATTGCCGTCGTGGGGAATCTGCAATCCCGGAGCCTGGTAGAAAGGGTTAAAAATACTCTGAAACGAAACCAGGGAATCCCCGTTGAATCACTTTCAACCGTCGGTTTCGTCCCCGGCGTCGACTTCTCCGATCACTGGTCATTCTGGAAAATGGGATATCCCGCCGTTATGATCACAGACACCGCCTTCTATCGAAACCCCAATTATCATACGGAGAAAGATACCATAGATACCCTGGACTTTAACAGGATGACGGAGCTTCTAAATGGGCTGGAGCAGGTTGCTAAAGATCTGTCAACAACCTCTTCACAATAATAGATCCTTGAAATATTTATTTTTTTGTCCTCCCCACGAAGACACTGTGTCGTAATTCTCTTTTTGTCATTTCGAGCAACGCGAGAAAGCTAAATGGTAAATAATATTCAGGCATTAAGATTCCTCACATTCGTTCGGAATGACATTTCTCCCGGTTGTGACACAGTCTCGAATGCGGTAATCCATGATTCAAAAGACTGGATTCCCGCCGCAGCATGCCCTCGAAGGCCTTTGTCGGGAGTGGGGATGACATTCCAAAGGCTATTTTCGTAGTAATCAAAATGCAAAAAGGCGTTCCCGGATCTTAAAAAATACGGGAACGCCCATCTGGCTTTACAGCGTCTCCGTTTTTAATCAGTAGTCATAATCGCCCATGTCCGGCATGCCTCCCGGCATTGCCGACGCCGTTTTCTTCTTGGGCTTTTCCGCAACCATGGCTTCCGTGGTTAAAAGAAGGGAGGCCACAGACGCCGCATTCTGAAGGGCAAAACGGGCGACCTTTGTCGGATCGATAATACCGGCTTTTGTCATATTTACATATTCACCCTCATCGGCATTGAATCCATAATCGCCTTTGCCTTTTTTCACCTTCTCCACCACAATCGATCCTTCAAAACCCGCATTGATGGCAATCTGCCTTGTTGGCTCCTCAAGGGCGCGTTTGACGATATTCAATCCGTACTTCTCATCATCAGGAATCTTCGCCTTATCCAGGGCTTCGAGGCTCCGCAGATAGGCAACGCCTCCTCCCGGCACAATGCCTTCCTCGACAGCCGCCCTGGTGGCATTCAACGCATCTTCAACACGCGCCTTTTTCTCTTTCATTTCAAATTCCGTTGCCGCCCCCACTTTGATCACCGCAACGCCGCCGACCAGTTTGGCCAGACGCTCCTGCAATTTTTCCTTGTCGTAATTTGATGTCGTCTCTTCAATCTGAGCCCGTATC
>JAPLJQ010000317.1 GCA_026388495.1 Deltaproteobacteria bacterium
GGAATCCATTGAAGAAATCCTCCAAGCGGAAGAATGGAAAAAAAGGGAGGGAACCCTTTGCACCCACCTGATCGTTGCGGGTTGCCTTCCCCAGCGATATGGAAAGACACTGGAAAAAGAAATGCCCGATGTTGATCTTTTTCTGGGCGTGAATGAAGTTCCGAATATCGCTCATCACATAGACAGGTTAAGCGCCGCAGCCCCTCCGGGTCGCCGCTCCGTTATCAGCAAACCCGCTTTCCTGATGAATGCCGGACATGCCCGTCTGGTATCGACGCCTTTTTACAGCGCCTATCTTAAAATCGCCGAAGGGTGTTCCAACCGTTGTTCCTATTGCATCATCCCATCCATCCGCGGCAAAGCCAGGAGCAGAAAACCGGACGATATTCTGAGAGAAGCGGAAACCCTTGCCGCCGGAGGCGTCAGAGAGATCATCATCACCGCTCAGGACACGACGGCCTTTGGCCGTAACCTGGCAGGAAAGCCAACCCTGGGCGAACTTCTGAAAAAACTGGCCGCCATCGAAGCCATCCGCTGGATCAGGCTGCTCTATACCTACCCTGCCCATCTTGACGATTCGGTTTTTCAAGCCATGGCCGACGAAGAAAAAATCTGCCACTACATCGATATGCCCATCCAGCACACCGACGATGATATCCTGAAGGCCATGAACAGGCGGGGCGGAAGCCGCCTGGTTAAAAAAACCATAGAGAAGGCGAGGCGCATCATCCCGGATGTGGCCCTGAGGACTTCAATTATCGTCGGGTTTCCCGGGGAAACACTCACTAAATTCAAAAACTTGCTTGCCTTCATCAGAGAAACGCGGTTTGACCATCTGGGGGCCTTCGTCTATTCCAGAGAGGAGGGCACGAAGGCGGCATCCCTTCCCTCCCGGATTTCGGAAAAAGAAAAAGAATTCCGAAGAGGTCTGCTTATGGAAGAGCAAGCTGTCATATCCCATGAAATCAATCAATCGTTGATCGGGTCATATCAGGAAGTTCTGATAGAGGGGCAAAGCGACATTCCCGATTTTACACATATGGGGAGATGCCGCAGGCAGGCTCCGGATATCGACGGCGTCACCTACGTGAAAGGAAACCACCCTGTCACCGGAGACATCATCACCTGTAAAATCATCGCAGCAACGGAATATGATCTTTTCGCAGAAATCATGGAAAAGTAAGAGATTGAAGAAAAGCTTTGGCAGATAATATTTAACAGAGCACCACCAGATCAGCGGATTGGCGTCTCCGAAACCAAATCCAGTACACCATCAGCGGTATAAAATAATAATTCATGAGCCGCAACATGCTGATGTTTGTCCGCTGCTTCTTTGAGCACAGGAACAATTTCGATGGTAGTTACATCAACCCAATGGCCGTCCTTATATATGCTTATAACGGCGCCCTCCACATTACGTTTATGAGGGATGGCATAAGAGGTTAGCACTTGCGAAATGAAATCGTTCTTTTGTTTGATTACATGAGCTGCTCTCTGTTGCAAGGCGCGTATTTGACCATATTCCTGGGCGTGAACTGCCGGTAAACAAACAAAAAGAAGAATCAATGCAAAAAAATAAATACGTATTTTCATAATATACCCCTTTCCCTTATAGGCAAGCAGTTCACAGGTTGTTTTAGTTTATCGCTACCTTTTCCCATATGCAAGATAAAGTTTTTGTGGTTAGTATTTCATTGACGCACGAGGCCGTCCATCATATACTTCCGGCTCACAGAAGCGAGTTCTTATCAAAAAGTTTTCAGCACGGTTTGATTTCCCTGACATGAGACCAACGATTAAAGGAGGGCAATGATGGAAGCGAATATAGATCCCCGGCTTCCCCTTTTACAGCACGCCAACGTGGAGAACAAGATCGTTCTTCTCCGGGTCGACCATAACGTGGTGAAAAATGGAAGCATTCAGGATCCTTACAGAATCGATCAGACAATAGGAACGATTTTCAATATCGTCGAACGGGGGGGGCGGCCGATCATTATGACCCACGTGGGAAGACCAAAAGACAAAAAGACGGGCGCCATAACCGTCGACCCGTCAACCTCCGTGGAACCGATTGCCGAGTATCTCGAAAGAAAACTTCACTCAAAGATTTATTGCCCCAAATTTAAACCGGAGGGGAACCAGGGGATAAAAAGCATCGACACATCGATCAACCTTGCAATCAGAGACCTTAAGGAAAAAAGGATAGGCGCCATCTATCTTCCCAACACCCGGTGGTTCAAAGGCGAAGAAGACAAAAAGGATGACAGGGAGACGCTGGCCCTTCAACTCGCCGGACTCGCCGACGTGTATGTCAATGACGCCTTCGGTTCCTGGCAGCCCCATGTCTCCACCTATGACATAACAAAATACCTCCCGTCGTTCGCGGGGTATCTCATGCAGAAGGAGATTGAGAACTTGACCCAGGTACTCCAGCCTGAACGGCCATTTATCGCCGTCGTGGCAGGGGCGAAGTACAACACGAAAATCGGTCCCATCAATGCATTATACCGGAAGGTGGACAAGCTGATATTAGGCGGAATCATTTACAATACATACCTCTGCGCAAAATACGGGGTGTCTATTGAAGGGATCGATCCGGAGGATGTGGAAGCGGCGGGAAATCTCGTGGAAATGGACCGGCAGCACCACAAGATCGTGGAGCTCCCCTATCTCTATGAATCGGACACCATGGAGGGGAAAATCGAGGGGAAATACCGGGTCAGATCGATCAGCGAGTTCACGGCGGGAGCAACGTTCAAGTATATTCTTGATATCGCAAGAGAATCCTTTGAAGATCTGGGAATATCGGAAACGCTCAACTCGGCCCGGACCATCTTCGTGAATGCCGTTATGGGATATACGCCGCACTTTACCGAGGGTTCGGCAGCCCTGGACAGCAAAATCGACCATAACGCAGAAGCTATCAAACTCTATGGCGGCGGCGATACGCTGCAGGAATTCAAGGATCTGTGTCCCGGGCTGTATCTCTCAACCCTTGACAACTCGAAATATTACTTTTTCACCGGCGGCGGAACGGTCCTGAAAGCAATCGAGGAAGGCTCTCCATACGGTCTCGAACCGCTGATGGCTCTTATAGAAAACGGCGGGAAATCGCCGTAACGGGATAATGCCCGGAACGGCATGATATGCAAGAATCATTGAACAAAAAAAAAGCTCCCCCCATCACAGGGGGAGCTTTTAAATGCAAAATGAAGCTCAGGTCTTACAGCTTGCGAACGTTCTCCGCAGCCGGACCTTTGGCGCCGGCGACAACTTCGAAGCTTACCCGATCACCCTCGGCCAGTGATTTGAAACCATCTGCCTGGATGGCGGAATGATGCACGAAAACGTCCTTGCCACCGTCCTGCTCGATAAAGCCAAATCCCTTTGAATCATTAAACCACTTAACTTTTCCTTCTGACATCTTTACTACTCCTTTGTATTGGGTTCCTCCAGGGAACCATTTAAAATTTTGCCGAACTATTCGGCTGGCAGTCTGTTTGTGCAAACAAAAAAACCGCACTTCCCATGACTGAGGTTTGTGCGGTCAACTCTTCTGTAATTTGGTAAAAACAAACATGTACTGCACATCAACTGGGGTAATATTAAATGATCCTTTATGGAAATGCAAGGTTTTTTTTATTATAAAAATATCGAGGCTTGACAAGTACATCCCGTTTCTCCATAATGCCATGAACGCGATTCATGTCGCCAACCACGACAAATACAGGAGGTATGAAAATGGACAGCCCAATTGATAAATACTGGCAGATCAGGCTTACCGACGTTAAGGACATCCTGGAATCAAACAACTTTGAAGCATATCTTGCAGAAAATGCCGCTGCGGCAAAAAAATTGGTCCTCGAAGAAATCATCCCTAAGATAGGAGCAAAAAGCATATCGTGGGGGGGGTCCATGACCTTCGCCGCAACGGGTCTGTATGACGCCCTTAAAAAAATGAAAGGGATGAAGTATCTGGATGCCTACGATAAAACCATCTCCCGGGAAGAAGCCCTTGAGCGCCGGAGGCAAGCCCTCCTGGTGGATCTTTTCATCACCGGAACCAATGCGGTGACCGAAACGGGCATGTTGGTAAACCTGGACATGGTAGGCAACCGCGTCGCGGCTTTGACTTTCGGCCCGAAAAGCGTCATCGTTCTGGCGGGGAGAAACAAGATCGTCCCGGACCTGGAAGAGGCCATGATGCGGGTAAAAAACTTTGCCGCTCCCGCCAACGTCATGCGGCTGGGAATGAAAACCCCCTGCGCCAAAACCTCTTACTGCGAGGAATGCAAAAGCAAAGACCGCATCTGCAACAGCTGGGCGATCACGGAAAAATCGTTTCCCAAAGGCAGAATCAAGATCGTCCTGATTAACGAGGACCTGGGGCTGTAAGCGATAAAGGAAAAGGATTCATGCAGATTCAGGATGTCTTCCGTCATTACGGGGACGATCTAAAGCGTGTGGAAGAACACATGGAGATGTACCTCCGTTCCGAAGTGTACCTCATTCCGGAAGTCATCCATTATATTATCGGCAGTGGCGGCAAGAGATTCAGGCCCCTTCTTCTTCTGGCCTCTTCCTCCCTCTGCGGTTACAGGGGTGAGAAGCGTTACCCCCTCTCCGCCGTGATCGAATTCATTCATACCGCCACCCTTCTTCATGACGACGTTATCGACGCAGCGGAAACAAGACGGGGCAAGACTTCGGCAAACAACGTCTGGGGCAATGCCGCCAGTGTCCTCGTGGGAGATTTTCTCTACTCGAAATCCTTTAAATTGATGACCGACCACGGAAACCTCGCCATCATCAAACTCCTTTCCGAGACGACGAATACCATGTCGGAAGGAGAGGTCTTCCAACTGGTCAAGCGCGGCGACATCAATATTACCGAGAAGGAATATCTGTCTATCATTGAGAAAAAGACGGCCATTCTGATTTCCGCGGCCTGCGCCACAGGGGGAATTTTGGGCGATGCGCCGGACATTCAGATCGAAGCCCTGACCCGGTTCGGCATGAGGCTGGGCTCGGCCTTTCAGATCACCGACGACACCCTGGATTATGTGGCAGAGGAAGCAGAATTAGGTAAGGCGATCGGCAAGGATCTGGAAGAAGGGAAGATGACCCTCCCTCTCATTCGCACCCTGAAAAAATGCAACCCAGAAGAGAGAAGTCTGATCAAGCGGGTCATCGAAAACCGCGAACGCAGCGGGCAGGATATGGCAGCCGTCATGTCTCTTATCCACCGTTACGATGGGATCAACTATTCTCTCAACAAGGCAAAGGCCTGTATCGACGAGGGTAAGGGATTCCTTGAATCGTTTGAAGCATCGGAAGCCAGGGACGCACTGCTTGCCATTTCGGACTACATCGTTGAACGAAGGTTGTAATACCTCTTTTCGTTTAAACAATGGCAATTCATTGACCAAAACCTAAATCTCTCACACCACAACTGGTCCATCATTCATACCTCTGAAAGCATCAGGAGGGGCTTCTCTATCGTACTTCATGGCGGCGGGCAGATAATCCAGGATATCCTGGGCCGTGATGCCGTCCTCTCCCTTTTCTGCCGCAGCCAAGTCCCCCGAAAACCCGTGAATAAATACCCCTTTTCTCACCGCGTCTTCCAGCGACAGGCCATCAGGACGTCGCCCGAACCCGCCGTGGCCATTCCCGGATTCCCGCTGAGGTTGATAAACACGAGCTCATCCGGATATCCGATCAGGGAGTGTGCACCTTTCAGAACGATAACGGCATTGAGCGACATGGCGGTAAGCTGCAGGATGTCTATTTTCTGTCTATTGATCTCATCGACGCTCTTTTTCGCGATCCGGGCCATCTCCCCTGCATGAGGCGTCAGGATCGTTTTCCCTTTTCTTTCCCTGATCATTTCCAACTCATCGGCAATGGCCGTGATGCCGTCTCCGTCAATGAGGACGGGCTTTTTAATGATTTTTACCAGTTCCCGGACGAGCTGCTGGGTTTCACCATCCAGGGAAAGCCCCGGCCCGATGACCACCATGTCCATCGTCTCAGAAAGCTCAACCAGGCTGTCCTTGTTTGCCAGTGAGATACTGCCCGCTTTTGTTTCCTTCTGAGGAAGAAAAACGATTTCGCTACCTTTACCGGCGATAAACGGGATCATGGATGCGGGGGCGGCAAGACGGGCATACCCGCCGCCGGCCTTCAGAAACGACAGGGCGGCAAAATAAGGCGCACCATAATAGTTCGCCGCACCTGCAATAAAAAGCACTTCCCCCATGCGCCCCTTATAGGCTTCTTTACTCCGCGGGGGAAGCTTCACAAAATCGTTTATCCGGACTTTCAGGTCATCCCCTTCGTAAAGAGAGGGCGGGAAAGAAATGTGGCAGACATACAGCTTTCCACACAGCTCATATCCGGGGTAAAGCATGTTTCCGATCTTGGGGAGACCGAAGGTGACCGTAAAGTCGGCCTTAACCGCCAGTCCCATAATCTCCCCCGTGTCTCCATTCACACCCGAGGGAATATCCAGGCTGAGAACCTTTTTGCCACTCCCATTGATCAACTGAATCACGTCTTTGTGAAGACCGGTCACTTCCCGGTCGAGCCCGGTTCCGAAGAGGGCGTCGACAATGCCGTGACAGTGGAGAGTATCTTTCCTTACGTCATCCACGGATTCGATTCTCCGACATTCTATGGGAAGTTTCGAAATGATATGGAAATTGGTCTTTGCGGCCCCCTTGAATTTGCCCTGGTCTCCGATGATGAATACCTTCACCGATCCGCCCTTGGAATGGATGTTACGCGCCACAACGAAACCGTCGCCGCCGTTGTTCCCGACACCGCAGAATACGACAAATTTCCTGCCTTTAATGCCCACCTCTTTTTCGAGGACAAACGACGACGCCTGACCGGCGTTTTCCATGAGAATCTCTTCCGATATGTCCAGCTTTTCAATGGCATACCGGTCCATAAACCTCATCTCACTGACCCTGCTGACTTTCACCTTCCACTCCTTTGCTTTCTTGTCATGCCCGCGCAGACGGGCATCCATTTCGGATATTTTGACACCCCGATTATTTTAACGAAATATACTTCACTAAACGCCCGTAATCAAGGAAAAGCATTTCATCCCAAAACTTCTTGACATCATTCGTCTTTCACATCATAATTCCCAGCGAGAGGGGTATTGCGGTGATATGAAAAGCAAGAAGAAGCAAACACCATCCTGGTCTGATGTGAAAACAGCGCTTGCGCGTCTCGATCAGCAGGGTTTACTCGGACTGATTTCAGACATGTACCATTTGTCGAAAGACAACAAAGATTTCTTGCATGCCCGTTTCTCAATCGGTGATGATGCCTTGGCGCCTTATAAAAAGATCATTAAAGAATGTTTGTATCCCGATATCCTGAATGAGCCTGTCCGGATAATTCGGGCAAAACGGGCGATCAGCGATTATTCCAAGGCAATCCCTGATGCAAAAGGCGAAGCCGAATTGTTGACCTGCTTTGTGGAGTGCGGAAACAGATTTACGCTTGATTACGGCGATATTGACGAAGCCTTTTATGATTCACTTGTGGAAATTTATGGTCAGGCGATAAAAAAAGTCCTCACCCTTCCTGACAATGAACAGGGTAATTTCAGGAAAAGATTGAAGAAAATCATGCTGTCATCTAATGGCATCGGTTGGGGTTATCATGACGGTCTATGTGACGAATATTATGAAGCTTTTGAAGATGAAGAATAGTCGGTGCATGATCAGAAAAAGTTCGAAATCTGGAGGTCGCAATTTGTGACTTCCAGCGAAGATCGAAAAGGGCTCCGATATGCACCGATGGCGTTTATTGAACAGGAAGGGGCTATGTTGTCCAGAGCATTGAATATCACGCCGGCGGGGTTGGAGGCGCGGGAATCAGTGGGCGGTTTATCATGATGACCTTTCAACAGTTTTCAAAAGGCCTGGCCTCGATTCCGATGACCGTCTCCTGGTATCTTTCAGACCTCGGCGAGGCAAAGGGAAAACAGACGTTGTTTACCCGTCAGGCGCCGCAGCGTCTGAAAGTCCTCCGGGAACATGCCCTTATCGAAAGCGCGGTTTCTTCGAATCGCATCGAGGGCATCGAGATTGATCATTCGCGCGTCGGCACGGTCATCTTCGGCAGGCCGACACTGCGAGATCGCAACGAGGAAGAAGTACAGGGATACCGCAAAGCCCTGCAGAAAGTCCACGAAGGGGGTACGAAACTCCCCCTGACGGAAGAGACAATCAGGGATCTGCATCTTCTCTGCCGAGGCGAGATATGGGATGCCGGCCAATACAAGGAAAGGGAGAGCGATATCATCGAAAGATATCCCGACGGACGCCAACGCGTGCGATTCCGAACAGTCCCGGCAGCCGAGACTCCGACTTGCCTCCGTGAGTTGACGACCCTGTGGCGCCGTTGCCATCAGGAGCTGTGGGTTCATCCTCTGATCGCCATGGCGGCCTTCAATCTGGATTTCCTCTGCATCCACCCCTTTCGCGACGGCAACGGCCGCGTCTCACGGCTCCTTTTGCTGCTCCAGTGCTATCACCTTGGCTATGACGTGGGCCGTTACATCAGCCTGGAGCGCCTGATCGAACAGAACAAGGAACGCTACTACGAAACCTTGGAGGAGAGTTCGCAGAACTGGCACGAGGGCAAGCACAACCCATGGCCTTATATCAATTACCTTCTTTCCATCCTGAAGGCATCCTACAAGGAATTTGAAGAACGCCTCGGCCAGGTGAAAAGCCCGAAGGGCGCAAAGACGGCGCTGATTGAATCGGCCGTGAGAAATTTTACCGGGGAATTTACCCTCAACGACCTGGAACGGGCCTGTCCGGGTGTCAGTCGGGATATGGTGCGCCGGGTCCTTCGGGATCTTCAGAAATCGGAGAGGGTGGAATGCCTCGGTCGCGGGCCAGGGGCTCTATGGCGAGGGAATGGGGGTAATACCCTTAAGAAAGGGTAAAAAAGGGGGTAACATGGACCCCCGGGGGCCCAAAGGGGCCATGACTCAAATCCCGGAAGGGGCAACAACGGGGCGGAAAAGACATGTGTCGCTACATGCCTATGCCTGTTTGATGGAAACAGGACATAAATGGTACATCTCATTGATTCTATGTTGAAATATTTGTGACGGGGGTGTATGAATCACCCATCTCCATTTTCCAATCAACGATCCGATTCAGGCACAGTCGCCGGAAGATCGGGAGACCTTCGTCATCGCTATGGAAGCCCTGAAAGACAGGATCGAAATGAAAATTGCCGAGGCGACCCAGGTGACGTCGGCAGTGTAAAGCAGTTCAGAAAGCGGTCCACAACTGGCGTGAAAATCGAAGACCATGTCTTGGATTACTTAATTAATACGGATGCTTAAGTTAGTTCGGTGCACCGAACTGGCATCTGTCGAATAGGCAGAGAGGGATAATG
>JAPLJQ010000182.1 GCA_026388495.1 Deltaproteobacteria bacterium
ATAATAAACACTAACAAATACCTTATTATTTAATAAGACACAGATTAGAATATAAGGCACTACTTTTTGGTAAGAAAGTAGTAACGGTTAATCCTCATTATACTTCTCAAATAGATTCCAGAACTGATAAAAAGGATGGAATTAGAAATAAAGGAAGATATACAAAAGGCAAGAGACACGGCTGACCGTATCCGGGAACTGTCATGGAAGTGCGGTGAAGAGGGGCGGGTAAGTGAACTCATCGTGAATATGATATACAGTCAGAGCGAATCCTACAACGACAGCTTCCGGTCCGTCGCCACCTGGCTTTATTTTGGCGGTCAATCCATATTTTTTCAGGACGCAAATTCAATCATTATGAAAACATCCGATCTCATTGATGTCCTATCGTTCATCAGGGAAACATTTCCGTCTGTAGATCGAATCACATCATACTGCCGTTCTAAAACAGCAGCCAGGAAGTCGGTGGAAGATCTAAAAAAGTTAAAAGAAGCCGGTCTTTCAAGAATTCACATAGGTATGGAAAGCGGATATGATCCCCTGTTGAAATTTATCAAAAAGGGTGTAACAGCCGCTGATCATATTGAGGGAGGCAGGAGAATCGTTGAAGCCGGCATTTCTTTATGTGAGTATGTTATGCCTGGACTTGGGGGCAATCGATGGTCGAAAGAACACGCTACGGAAACGGCAAGGGTCATCAACGAGATTAATCCAGAGTTTGTCAGGCTGAGAACGCTTCACGTTGTAAAGGGAACGGAGCTGTTTGATATGATGGAGCAGGGAAAATTTCAAGCCATCGGCGATGAAGATATTTTGAGAGAGATACGAATTTTCATTGAGAAACTTGATGGGATAGAAACGACCCTTGTCAGTGACCATATACTAAATCTACTGGAGGAACTGGAAGGACAATTTCCCCGGGATAAAGAAAGACTTTTGGCCATTATAGACGGGTATTTTTCTTTATCCGATGAAGAAAGGCTCATATTCAGAATTGGGAGGCGAAGGGGGATATACAGGTCCATTAATGATCTATCTGACAGAGCAGTCTATATGAGATTGAGGAGCATTCTGGATAACTACGGTATCGGGGATACGAAGCAACTGGAGAGAGATTTGTATGGGATCATGCATCATTATATCTGAGATATTCATAGCGAAAAAGAACCCGACATAGAACCGGCAATAGATATTGACTATTATGACGAAATATGATAACCTCTCAGTTTCTAAAATAAATCTGTAGGTGTAAGAGATGTTCAAGGTAGGTGATTTAGCCGTTTATCCGGCTCAGGGAGTTGGGAAAATCGAGGCAATAGAGAACAGAGAGTTTATGGGTAGCCATCAGCTGTTTTATATCATGAAAATCATGGGTAACGGTATTAAAATAATGATTCCCATGGACAGTGCGGAAGCGGTTGGTCTCAGAGAAGTCATCCGGGAAACGGAAATTCCAAAAGTCTATGAAATTCTTAAGAGAAAAGATGTTACCATCGACAAGCAAACGTGGAATAAGCGCTACAAGGAATACCTCGATAAAATCAAAACAGGATCTGTATATGAAATTGCACGGGTCTTAAGAGACCTTTTTATTTTGAAATCCGACAAGAATCTTTCCTTCGGTGAGAAGAAAATGATGGACACGGCAAAAAGCCTGTTGATTAAGGAAATATCCATTGCGAGCCGTTCCGAAGAAACCAAGATTGAAAAGGATCTTGCGTCAATACTGACATTACAGTGAAAAGCCACGGGATACGCTACCGTCTCGATTGATATTGCCATTTCATACAGTGGAAATGGCTTATGAAATAAAATAAAGCCTTTGGAGGGGATGATAAAGAATGCAAGTTAAATGGAAAGGAGGTGATAACGTTGATTTTAAGGATGCTTCTAATCGCCGCATGCTCTGTAAGTGGTTATTTTATCATTTTTAACTATTACGGTTTTCCAATCGCACTGATAGGATTATTTTTAGGGTTATTAATTGCCCTGTTTGTCATACGGACAGAACAGGCAATCAGAAAAGTATCCCTCAGAATTATATTCGGGGGAGTTACGGGTATGATCATAGGCCTTTTCATTGCGTTCTTCCTGGCGTATGGCCTGAATTTTCTTGGCGTAACCTGGGAGAAACAACAAATTGCTCCCTGGATATACGCATTGCTGACGGGTATCATGGGTTATCTCGGCCTGGTCCTTGGTTCAAAAAAGATTGAAGAATTTAATGTTTTCAGTCTCATCCATGCAAAAGAGAGCAGCGACTACAGAATACTGGATACCAGTGTTATTATTGACGGCAGGATCGCAGATATTTGTGACACCGGTTTTGTCGATGGCAATTTGGTGATGCCTCGATTTGTATTGGATGAGTTGCAATACATTGCTGATTCTTCCGATTCCATGAAACGATCGCGTGGCAGAAGGGGGCTTGATATTCTGAACCGGATGCAAAAGGGCAGCGGCATCAATATCGAAATTGTAGATCATGATTTTCCAAAGATTAAGAGTGTTGACTCCAAGCTAATTGCCTTGGCAAAGAAGATGAACGGAAAAATCATTACCAATGATTTTAATTTAAACAAGGTTGCAGAATTGCAAGGGATTAAGATATTGAACGTCAATGAGCTTGCAAACGCTCTGAAGCCGGTTGTGTTGCCGGGCGAGATGATGACAGTGAAGATTATAAAAGACGGCAAAGAACCCGGTCAGGGTGTTGCCTACCTTGATGATGGAACGATGATCATTGTTGACAACGCGCAGAAATATCTTGGTTCGAATGTTGAGGTTATGGTGACGAGCGTACTTCAAACGACAGCGGGCAGAATGATATTCTCGGAGCTGAAGGAGGTCATCGCGGAAAAGAAGTCATACGGGTTTAGCGCAAAGCAATAATCACCGATTAAAGCCCGGTTATTTTAAAAAGCCGGGCTTTTTTTATTAACGGGTCCGTCAATGAAAACTGCCGCAATCATCCCTGCAGGAGGCTCAGGAAAACGAATGCAGAGCAGCCTGTCAAAGCAATACCTTTTGCTGAACGGGATTCCAATCCTGGTACATACATTAAAGGTATTTCAGAATTCTTCCATGGTTCATGACATCTTTCTTGTCGTTCCCCCCGGCGATATCGAATTCGTTAAACAAAGCATCGTTCATAAATATGGCATTTCAAAAGTCAGCCGCGTGTTGCCCGGGGGGCAAGAGAGACAGGATTCAGTAAAGAATGGTCTCGATGCCGTTGGAGATGATTATGATATTGTAATTATTCATGATGGTGTGCGGCCTTTCATCTCCGAGGAACTGGTTCATCTTGCTATACTTGAGGCCTCCAGGGAGGGTGCCGTGACCGCAGGTATTCCTGTGAAAGACACGGTCAAAACGGTGGATCAAGAGGGGTGGATTGTGGAAACGCTCAGCCGTGATCGCTTATGGTTGACGCAAACCCCTCAGGCGTTCAAGCGGGAAGTCATCAAAAAAGCCTACATGCTCGCCAGTCATGACCACTATTACGGGACAGATGACGCCATGCTCGTGGAACGTGCAGGGATTCATGTGAAAATGCTTTCCGGTTCCTACGATAACATCAAGGTTACAACGAAAGAAGACCTTCTCCTGGCAGAAGGGTTCATGAAGAAAAAGAAGGATTTACATGAGAATAGGTTTTGGATATGACAGCCACCGGCTCGTTGAGGGAAGAAGACTGATCCTTGGGGGGATAGAAGTCCCCCATGAAAAGGGGCTTCTCGGCCATTCCGATGCAGATGCACTCATTCATGCCATCTGTGATGCCATCCTTGGCGCCATCGCTGGAGGTGATATGGGCAGGCATTTTCCGGACACCGATCCCTTATATAAGGATGTATCCAGCATGAACCTTCTTCATGGCGTGCGCACAATGGCAGAAGAAAAAGGATTTACGATAAATAACGTAGATTCGACTATTGTCCTGGAAAAGCCGAAATTGGCAGGTTTCCTCCATGAAATGGTTACGAACATCTCAGATGTATTGCGTATTTCTTCGGACAGGGTGAATGTGAAGGCCAAGACAAATGAGGGGATGGGTATTTTAGGGCGGAACGAGGGTGTGGTTGCCTTCGCTGTTGTGTCCGTCATGGAGAGAGGCAGTGTATGATACTTCCCGGGCCGAGAGTCAGGTTTGCTCCGTCGCCAACGGGCGAACTCCATGTGGGAAATGCAAGAACAGCCCTTTTTAACTGGCTCTTTGCCAGGCGCTACAACGGTCGATTTGTCCTTCGGATTGAAGATACGGATCAGGAAAGGACGTCGAAAGCTTATGAAGAGTCCCTAAAGGAAGATTTGAAATGGCTCTCTATCGATTGGGATGAAGGGCCGGAGAAAGGCGGGGAGTTCGGACCATACCACCAGATCGAAAGACTCCATAGTTA
>JAPLJQ010000287.1 GCA_026388495.1 Deltaproteobacteria bacterium
ATTGATGGAGGCCCCCCTGGTGATTTATATCTAAATATCAACATTCTTCCTCACCCGATTTTTGCACGAGATGGGAACGATCTCTATATTGAAAAATCAATAAAATATTCTCAGGCAGTTTTAGGAACAACAATAGACGTACCAAGCCTTGATGGTTCCATGAAAAGAATCAGAGTGTCCCCAGGTACTCAGAATAATACCAAAATTCGAATGAAGGGTTATGGCGTTCCTGGCATGAAGAGTTCCGGTAAGGGTGATCAGTTCGTTAAAATCACCGTTGATGTCCCAAAAAAATTGAGTGAAAAACAAATTCAGCTTATCAACAAATTATCCGAGGAAGGTCTGTAGAGCATAACGAAATCAACTGATGTCTTAGTTCTGGCATTGCGTGTCGTATAAGATATGTTATGTAAACTATGATGGACTCATAATCACACCAGCTCTATGTCGCCACAAGCGCCGAGTTGATCTCCAACAATAATCAGAATTCCTGATAACTCTTTTATCTTGCGCCCCCGCTTGAGAGCTTTTCTGATATCTTGCTTTTGCTTCACAATGTTTCCTATCGCTGTTGCCGCTGCATCTGCAATGGCTGCGGTTTTCGCTAAAATACAAACCGCATCCGCCCTGCCATAACTAAATGAATGACCAACCGTACCTGATGAGGTGCAAATCCCAAGAGGCATTTGTTCAGGCCTTATCTTAATCCTGACTTTGTACGAAAGTGGAGAATCACCGGCAAAAACTCCGACCGTCACTTGCTCTTCTGTTCTTATGAAAATATCGCCTCCGTTTTCAACAATGACATTTTTTGATTCAAGAAGAATGTCGCGACCCACGTAATCTGCAATCGCCCCGGCAACGGCAGCCATAGGACCAACATTGGCAAGGTTTGCTGCTTTTAACATATCTCTTACAATATCCGGTGCAAAAATGTCATCTTTGAGAGGTGTCAGGGAGGTCAAAAAATCAGGGTGATATTTGATGTAAGATTCAATATATGCGCGGTGCTTATATACGGACGTTAAAGCAACATCTGAGAAATCGGAATCGGACAATATTAATAGATCGGTTTCACGGACAGTTATGTTAAATTCTTTAAGTAATTTATTATATACTCGGTTTCTATAAAACCTTTCCTGAAACTTCATGAGGCTATGTCTTTCCTGATCTGAATCAGAAATATTGTGTCGATCCGACACCCAGAATACGATCAGCTTCTTCTGTCAGGGAATCTGATAATTCAAGCCTGAAATCATTACCGAGATAAATAACGACTTCACTTTGATCATCCATGATATGGATAAAGCCATCCGATTTACCTCTGTGTTTCAGAAGAAGTGCATATAATATATCAATATCATCCGGTGTTTTTTCCGAAACATCTATCTTGAAACGAACGGCACGACAAGAAGATAACGCCATGTCATCGCTCAGGGTGCTGACTTCATAAGCAATGATTTTAACCCCTTCCTCGCCTGCATCAATAACGCCTTTTATAATAATCGGATCATCGCTATGAAGAAGATCAAATGATTTCCTGTAGATTTCGGCAAAAAAAATGACCGTAACAGACCCCTTCATGTCTTCAATCGTCACATAAGCCATAACGTCTTTTTTCCGGGTCGTAACTTCCCGGATGGCGCTGACAACACCTCCAAGTGTCACATTTTCCCGATCATTTTTTATACTGATGCTTGATGAATCGGCATTTGTAGCGG
>JAPLJQ010000364.1 GCA_026388495.1 Deltaproteobacteria bacterium
CCCATTTTGTGCTCATTCTTTCCGACGGTCAGCCCGGGGACGCCGTTTTCAAGCAGAAAGGTGCTGATGCCGGCGCCCTTCTTGGCCTTCTTATCGGTCACCGCCCAGACGACAAACACACCCGCATATTCAGCGCTCGAAATAAACATCTTGGATCCATTGAGAATCCATTCGTCGCCGTCTTGGACTGCTGAGGTTTGAAGCGATGCCGCATCGGAACCGGCCATGGTCTCCGTTAATCCAAAACCGCCGGCATAATATTCACCGGAACATATTTTCGGTATATAACACGTCCTCTGATCCTCTGAACCGATGGCCTGAATCACCTCGCAGACCAGGTTGTTGACGGACATGGTGACTGCCGTGGAGGCACAGGCTCTCGCAATTTCTGTGATGGCAAGGCTGAAGGCTATCACGCCGGCATCAGAGCCTCCGTACCGGCTATCCACATTGATGCCCATTAAACCGAGACCGGCAAGTTTTCTTAAATTTTTCAGGAAGGTTTCGCGATCGCCAACCTGGTCCAGCCTGGACGCCACGGGCTCCAGTTCCGCCTTTGCGAAACTCCTCGCCGTTTCCTGAATAAACCTTTGTTCTTCCGTGAGATCTAAGTTCGTATCCCCTTCTCCTTGTCTGAAAATCCTGTAACCCCGCCTGCGGGGCGGGGCTTCCAGGATGCGTTCTTAGGCCCGTTATCCACCCTGCTTGCCGCATCACCCTTCGATGATGGCCTTGATGGCAGGCGGATATTCCGTTTTAGCAGGCAGAAAGATCAGTTCGGGATCAACAAATTCCCTCACCACGAAGAGTTCTCTGTACGTCGGACAGGGCGTTTCTCCCTTGACCTTCGACACATTCAAATCAAAGCTGCAATTTTCCAAGACCTTCTCCACGGTAACACCGGGATGATACGTCTCAAGGTACATGATCCCATTCTCGTCGAACCGGTAAACGGCCATATTGGTGACCACGGCGCAGGGACCGCAATCGGCAAAGGGCGTCCCTTTCCAGACCTCTTTTTTTGGCTTCCATTCTTTCGTCTTGAAATCCCAGCACCACCAGCCGGGGGTCGTTGTATATTCATTCCTTTCCAGACATCTCCTTTTTTCCTGGAGGATGATAAAGGCGGTTCTTTTTGCCATCGTACCGATATCCGAATTGCCTCCGGAACCGGTGAAACGATGGGTCGGGCTGTAATAATCTCCGATGGATGTCACATTGACACCCCCGTACTTATCAATCGCGGCGCCGCCGAGGAAACCGAGGGTCACGAAGCCCTGCTGCAAATAATATCCAAATGTATCCACCAGGCCGCCTAAAGTGGAACTCATGTTTGCCGCCCGCTGATCACTCACGGACATGGGTACGTGCATGGTTTTGCCGTCGCAAATTCCCGATTCATAGATCAGCGTGGCATTCGGGGCATTCAGCATATTAGCCGCCATGATCCCCACCATGGGAAGTCCCGTGCCGGCAAAGACGATATCATCATTCAGGACCTCGTGAGCAATGGCAATAGCCATGAGTTCCGGGAGAATAAACTCACCCGGCTTGGCCGGTTCTTCGGGCATTCTGTCGATTAATTCCATCAATTCTTCCATCGTTTTAGCCATTTTCTATCCCCCCTTTCCTTAATAACCGCTTCGTGCCACAGACAAGGGCATCTTCATCCTGGGCGCCGGGTTCTTCCCTCTCATAATCCGGGTGCTGTAACCGGTAACGCTGTCCGCCTTGAGATCCAGAAGCTTCTTTGCTCCGAGCTTCACGATGAAGTCCTCCCAGTTCTTCGGACCAAAGACCCACTCATCGAGCCATTTTTTCAGATCCGCCTCGTTTCTCGAGGCTTTGTCCATCTCCCGCATAAACGGTGCATCATAGTCGTAATAGAAGGGAACGCCGCTCGGGAAGGCTCCCCAGGGCGCCTCCACAATGGCGTCAACAGTAAAGAAAGGAATTTGATTGGCTTCAGGATTCTTCCTCATCTCCGCTTCAGGAACAACCTCTTCGGCGGTGATGACAACCTTATCGCAAGCAAAGGCGATCTCCTTGTCGATGGTGCCGACACCCCGCCACTTTGCCGTTCCCTTGTCGCCTACCTGGGCCACGTGAATAATTGCCAGTTCCGGCCTTGCTGCGGGCAGGAGAACAACTTCTCCGTCGCCAAAGAAAGGTTCTTCAATCTGAATGAACTTCTTCTTCGCGATTCTGGGATTCTTGCCGTCCCTCAAGCCTGCTTTCCCCAGGGCGTCATAGTCCGGGTTGTAGAGGTCCGATCCGAGGGGTGCATAATAGGGAATGAAGGGCGCCCCGATGGCGCCGGCAAGAAATCTCATGGCCATGGCGCCGTGAGAATAATCCTCAAGGATCATCTTCCCTGCCTTATAGGTTCTTTCCAGGTTGATATCGAGCTTCCCGGCCATCTCACCCCAGCCCATCCAGTCCGTTTCATAAATCTTGATCGCGCAAACGGCATTGAGAAGCCAGGTACAGTTACTGCCATGCCGGTCGATCACATGGATGTCTTTAATGCCCTGCCTCGCCGTTTCCCAGGCAAAGGCCACGGGATTTCTGTTAAATCCTGTAAATCCACTGAAGGCGCACTGGATCCCGTCATGCATGTATTTTTTCACTGCTGCTTCAAGTGTCAATATCTCAGCTTTTTTAGCTTTTCCGCGAATTCTCGGCATAGTAACCTCCTTATATTATTATGCTTACCTCTTCACCCCCCAAGCCACAGCATCAGAAAACTGACGGTAAAAACAAGCATCATTGCCATGGCTATAAACATTTTTTTATACGAATAACCAAACGTGCTTTTTGTCGCCACGAAGAACGACGAAAACGCGTATATGCCGGTTACGGCGGCGTACAGATAAATCACGGGACCGCGCCATCCCGCATGGAGAGCGGTCAGGCCGGGAACGGCAAGCCACAGGGGAACGACGGCAACGCCAAGATTGAAGTAGGTCGGGATGAATCTGATCTCTCCTTTCATCGCACGACAGAACGTCCAGAAAAGAAACGCCGCACCCAGATGCAGGAGAAGAGCAACAAAGATTCCTGTTCCGACAACGATAACCTTGGCCACGAGGACGCTTATAGAATCTGGAAAATCACGAAAAAGCTCCATATTTAGGAAAGAGAGGGAGAAAATACCGTACAGGACGCCCAGGATGAAAACATTGATCGAGGCGTACCGAACGGTGAGCCCCCGGGAACTGATATCCCGGTAGATATTTTCCTCGATCCTCAAGACGTGCCACATCGCGTTGAAATAGCCCATATTCTTCGTTTCCTCATTTCTCTAAATTGGCCGAATGTTCCTTTTGTCCTGTTTGAACCGTGTGAAAATACGCCATTTACACTTATAAAAGTGAGACCCCACACTCAAGTTCGGTGCTCCCCGGCAAGGATGTTCGTTGTATGTTACGCCCCTACCGCCTACCCGCACGGCAAGGCATGCGGGACGAGATTTCCGTTATACCTTCACATAACGGTGGAAGGTTGCCGGGAAAGGGAAATTCCCTTTCCCGGCTTTTAATGCATGATCATCAGTTACCAGGGTTGCAGGCCCCACCAGGAGATTGCCAGACAAACCACAGCAACGACCCAGGGCCACACCGCTCCATTGTATCTCTCTTCGCGATAATCGTTCCAGCCGTGGATCTTATCGAGGATGGCCTTTTCTTCCTGCGACGGTGCCCACCCCATTTTGTTGAAGATGATTGATAGAACGATAAACAGGGCAAAGGAAAGGGGTATCGTCACCAGTCCTCCCGACATACCCAGGGCAGCCGTGACCCCCTTGCCCACCACGATACTCTTGAAGACATGGGGAGAAATGACGATGAATATGATCCCGCATATCGTCGAGGAAACGAGCAGGGCATACTTGTTCGCCTGTTTCCACCAGACACCGAGGAGAATGCCGGGGGTTGCCGTAGTCGCCAGGAGGCCGAAGGCCCAGAGGATGCTCGTGACAAGGAAGGTGGGCGGATTAAAAGCGAGGAGCAGTGCGACCACACCCGCTATCGTCAGGACGATAAAACCCACTCTCAGCTTCTTTTTCTGCTCCATCTGGGGGGCAACGATGCCCAGAATGTCGCTCCCGACAAGGGCGGCGATGGCCATGAGGTTGCCGTTCAAGGTAGAGATGCCCGCCGCGATGGCGCCCGCAAGGACGAAGGCCGCGACCCACTGGGGACTGTAGACCAGTTGGAGGATCAGGGTGATCTGGTCCGGTTTTTTGATGACGATGCCGGTTGTTGCCTGGAAGTAGTTCCCGGCAAATCCGACCACGTAGGTGCCGCTGAAAAGCAGGCCGAGAAATACGAGAAACCATACCACGGCCCACCGGGCAGACTTCAAATTTGATGAAGTGAAGACACGCGCCGCCAGGTGC
>JAPLJQ010000501.1 GCA_026388495.1 Deltaproteobacteria bacterium
CGACCAGTTTTTTAGCTTGTCCTTTCTGCTTCATCCTTCTTAATGCCTCACTCCCCGTGAAATCTTTATCCAGGTCTGTCACCCAGCCATAAACAACCTCCAGGGGGGTAATCGCTTCATCCATGTCGTTTCCATACAGCATCATGCCCGCTTCCAGTCGCAGGGTATCCCTTGCGCCGAGCCCGACCGGTTTTATTCCGTAATCGGCGCCGGCTTCCAGGAGTTTGTCCCATATGTCCCCGATCCTTGCGCTGTCGGAATAGATTTCAAACCCGTCCTCACCGGTGTATCCACTGCGTGACACAAGAACCGGAATATTAAGAATGGTTGCATTCATGGCATGATAATATTTTAACCGGGCTATATCGTCGGCAATCAGATGCTCGAGTATTTTTTGAGAAAAAGGTCCCTGCAGGTCCAGTTTTCCCGTTTTATCACTGATGTCAGTTAGTTGGGCGCCGGAAAACCCTCCCTTATTCCTCTCACTCATCATCCATGCAAGATCTTTGTCCTTTGTTCCGGCATTCGTCACAACCATATAATGGTCCCCGCCCAGGCGGTAAACGGTTAAGTCATCAATAATCCCGCCCTGCTCATTGGTCATGACGCTCAGCTTGATCTGCCCTGTGGTTTGTCCCACCAGGTTTCTGCTCAATACCCGTTGCAGGAGGTCTAATGCCTGGGGACCCCTGACCTCAATTTCTCCCATGTGACATATATCGAAAAGTCCCGCCTTTTCTCTGGTTGTCTCGTGTTCTTCGATGACATTGGTGTATTGAACGGGCATGGCCCAGCCGCCGAAATCGATGACTCTGGCACCCAGGGCAAGATGACGATCATACAGAGGGGTTTTTTTCATGGTTGAATCTCCTTCGGAAGACGTTCTTCCTGCCTGGAAGCTCCTTGGATGAAAAAATGACGCGCTCTTCAAAAGTCGTCATTCCCGCGTAGGCGGGAATCCAGA
Organism: Deltaproteobacteria bacterium; assembly: GCA_026388495.1. Classification (GTDB taxonomy): domain Bacteria; phylum Desulfobacterota; class Syntrophia; order Syntrophales; family UBA2185; genus JAPLJQ01. The sequence goes on from JAPLJQ010000501.1 coordinate 965, forward strand.
GAGAATGTAAATGTTCAAAAAGACTGGATTTCCGTTTTCACGGGAATGACAGAAAATGGTGCTTTTAGACTTTTAACGTGTTCATCAAAAAATGATATTTCTATTGTCTCTGTGGTCGAGACAGCGCTATGTGACAGGTTGATTGGTAACACAGGTTTTGTCGCATTTCAAGGCGTAAAAACACATTGACATTCTTTCCCGAATCCTTTAGTTATTCCTGTAGGATTCGCCGTGTTAAAATCTGCACGGGTAGATCTGACGATCATCACATTTCAATAGGAAAAAGTGATCACGTTTCAGGGAATCCGGAAGTGGTGAAAAATGTCATGTTTTCAGTCATATCAATTTCCAAGTCAGACAGGGTGAAGATCGTTGAACCAACAGGTCTTTTCCTGAATGATCAAATTCAAATAACACAATGAGGAGGGGCTTATGTCGAAAAAGAAAACATTACTGATCGTATTATCTGTCCTGGTGTTAACGGTTATTTTTGCCGGCAACTCATTTGCGGCAAAGAAGTTTTTCGCCATCGCAACAGGTGGCACAGGGGGAACCTATTACCCGCTGGGTGGCATCCTGGCCCAGGCCCTGACGGAAAAAGTGCCTGATGTCGTCGTCACGGCCCAGGCAGCCCAGGCCTCGGTCGCCAACTGCAACCTCATTCGGGATCACCAGATCGAGTCGGCCTTCGTCCAGAGCAACGTGGCCTACAACGCTTACGCTGGTGTCGATGCATTCAAGGACAAGCCGGCTAAGAACATTCGGGGCATCGCCTCCCTCTATCCCGAGACGATCCAGATCGTCGCCCGTGCTGACTCTGGGATCAAGAGCATGAAGGATATCAAGGGCAAACGCCTCGTCCCCGGTGACCGGGGGAGTGGAACCGAGGTGGACACGCTGAACGTCCTTTCCGTTTATAAGCTAACCTACAAGGATTTCGCGGGTGTGGACTGGCTCTCCTTCTCCGGCGCATCCCAGCGCCTTCAGGACAAGCAGGCCGACGTGACCTTTACAACAGCGGGCTGGCCCACGGCAGCGATTCAGGAACTGTCCATTTCTGCGAATGTCGCGCTTGTTCCCATTGACGAGGCGAAGATCAAGGAACTGACGAAAAAGTTTCCCTTCTACAGCCGGATTGTCATTCCCAAGGGAACCTACAAGGGGCAGGCAAAGGATGTGCCCACCATCACGACCATGGCCCAGTGGGTCGTTGACGCCAACGTTCCTGATGATGTGGTTTACCAGCTTACCAAAGCCCTTTGGGAAGGCGGGTCGGACAAGATGGCCCGGGCTCATGCCAAGGGAAAGGACGTGCAGATGAAGACGGCCCTGTCAGGTATGGCCATTCCGCTCCATCCCGGCGCGGAAAAGTATTACAAGGAAAAAGGTGTCATCAAGGCGCCGGCAAAAAAGGCGGCAAAAAAGAGATAGGGCGGCCTTGTTTTGGAATGAGAGGTGATATGGGCGCTCTCTCGCGGGCGCCCAGTTTTATATGAAAAGGATTACCACCCTTCTCCTTGTCGGCGTCCTGCTCACCATAGGGTTCATTCCCCTTCACGTCCTGGAGATCCGGGATGTCAGGAAGGGGAAGACCGTCTTTATGCAGAGGGTTTCGCCGGCTGAAACCTTTTCAATTACCTTTATCCATTCGGTGGAGAAATCGCCGGTGACGGATTATTTCCGAATCGACGATGCGTTTCGAATCGTTTTATACGAGACGGCATTCCGTTCACTGAACACAGGTCTGCCGGCCACCATTTCCGAAGGACAGACGCTCACCCGGACAGAGAAGGGATTCCGCCTTTCAATACTCGATAATGTTCTGCCAGACATTCAGCTCTGGGTTGACGACAGATACGCTGGCACTCTGGAGATCGGCGGGAGATTCATATCCCTTGCCGCTCTGGCCGGCAACACGCTTCTCATGGTGAGGGTGAGAAAGATCCCCCTGTGGGAATATGCATTCCGGATCATTTACTGACCGTATCAGGGATCAGCGATAAGAAGGAATTGGGAATATGGCGGAAGAAAAAGCGAACGTCCTGACGGCTGAACTCAAGGATGATGTCGGCCAGATCGCCAAGTACGATCCCGAGATGCGGTTCCGTCATCTCGAGGGGATCACCGCCCGGCTGATCTTCGTCATGACCATCATCCTGTCCATCTTCCATATCTACACGGCCGGTTTCGGCGTGCTCCAGGAATGGAGACACCGGGCCTTCCACCTGGCCTTCGTCCTTCCCCTGGTCTTTTTCGTCTATGCCATGAAGAAGGATGTGCACAAGGAGAAGAAGCACCTTTTCTATGACATCCTCTATGCCGCCTCGGCGAGCATGCTCAACACGACGGTATTCCGTGAGATTCTTTCTCTTTCGTTCAACGGCTGTGCCTTGCTGGCCTTGATGACCTTCGTTCTGGTGTTTTATTTCAAGCAGCGGGAGATGCTGCCCGCGCGTCTGGCCGCCTGGGTTGACTTTCCCCTCCACACCCTGATGATCAGCGCCGTGGGCTGGGTGTTCTTCATCGGGTACAGGCACCTCAATATCCGCTCCTGGTTCGCGGATCTGAACGTCTCGCTCGTCTTCTGGGGGGTCTTCCTGATAGGGATACTTCTGGCCATCCTGGCGCTCTTCACCCTCCAGTGGATCCGGTCGCTTATAAGCCTTATTCGTAACAGGACTGTCGATTACAAGCAGGATAACGTTCCTTACTTTGACGTTTTCTTTGCGCTGATGTCCTGCATGCTGTCCGTTTTTGTCTTTCTGGAGTTCAATAATATCGGCATGCGGGCGGGGAGTCCTGACTTCACGGAACTCGTTGTCGGGAGCTTTTCCTTCCTCCTCATCCTGGAGGGGGCCCGGCGACGCATCGGCGCGCCCCTGCCTATCATCGCCATGCTGGTCCTGATCAACTGCTACCTCGGGCCCTACTTCATCGGCATCCCGGGTCTCGACATTTTCGCCCACCGGGGCTACTCCATCTCCCGGATTGTCGATTACATGTACCTCGGCACCGAGGGAATCTATGGCATTCCCCTGGGGGTCGTGGCCACCTTCGTCTTCCACTTTGTCCTCTTCGGAATTTTTATCTCCCGGACGGGACTCGCCCAGCTTTTCATGGACATTGCCATGGCCCTGGCCGGCTGGTCCGCGGGAGGTCCCGCCAAGGTCGCCGTCATCGCCAGCGGTCTTATGGGCTCCATCAGCGGAAGCTCCGTCGCTAACGCCGTCACCGTGGGATCTTTTACCATCCCGCTCATGAAGCGGGTGGGCTACTCGCCAACTTTCGCCGCAGGCGTCGAGGCGGCGGCGAGTACTGGCGGGCAGCTCATGCCCCCCGTCATGGGCGCGGCAGCCTTTATTATGGCTGAGTTCCTGGGAATCCCCTATGTAAAGATCGCCCTGTGCGCCGTCCTTCCGTCGTTCCTGCACTTCTTCGCCGTGGGATGGATGGTTCATCTCGAGGCAAAAAAGAAAGGCCTCCTGGGTCTGCCGAAGCACATGCTCCCCAACCTCTGGCATGTGCTAAAGGAGCGCTGGCTCCTTGTCGGTCCCCTCGTGATCATTGTCTATCTGCTCATTACGGGATCGAGCCCCTTTCTGGCTGCCTTCTGGGGGATCATCTTCGCCACCGCCACGGGCCAGGTCCATACGCGGACGACACCGTTTCTGCTGCCGCTCTTCCTCTCCGTGCCTCCGGTCCTCTTCGGCATGAACCCCTTCACGAGCGTGGAGATCATGGTCGGCTGGTTCGGCTTCTCTGCCGTGGCGCTCTATTACTTCTTCAGGACATCTGAACTCTTATCCTGCGGGATTGCCCTCGGAATATCGGTCCTGCTCACGTCGCTGCTCTTCATGGGACTGGAGCCTTCCTTTGCCGCCTTCTGGGCCAGCATGCTCATCATCGTCACCGGGATATTCTACAAAGAAAGCAAGTTGCGCCTGCGCCAGATCCTGGAGAGCCTCCAGGAGGGCACGAAGAACGCCATCGCCATCGGCGCCGCCTGCGCCTGCGTGGGGTTCATCGTCGGGGCGACGACACTCACGGGTATAGGGCTGAAGTTCGCCACGGCAGTGATCGCTATTGCCCATAGCATAGCTGTGATTCTCAACCCGATATTCATGGGGCTCACAGCCGTCAGCGACATCACGCTGTTCTTTACCCTCGTTAACACAGCCCTTGCCTGCTTCGTCCTCGGGATGGGCATCCCGACGACGGCCCAGTACATCATCGCCGCCATGATCGCCGCGCCGGCCCTCATGCAATGGGGCATCCACCCCCTGCTGTCCCACATGTTCGTCTTCTTCTATGCGGTGCTGGCCGACGTAACCCCGCCAGTGGCCCTGGCGGCCTATGCGGCGGCGGGCGTGGCCGGGAGCGACCCCTTCAGGACGGGATTCCGGGCCTTCAGCCTGTCCCTGGCGAAGACTTTTGTGCCCTTTGCCTTCATCTACGCACCCATCGTGCTCCTCATGCCCTGGCTGCTGAATCCCGGTGAAACCTTTGACTGGCTCTGGTTCATCCAGTGCGCCATCACCCTTTGGCTGGGTGTCATGTCCGTGGGGGCCACCGTCGTTGGCTACTTCGGAGGGGGCCGACTGAACTTCTTTGAGCGGATCATCATGGGAATGGCGACCATCCTTCTTATTATCCCGGGGACGACGACGGACATCATGGGCATGGTGATTATGGCGGGGGTATTCGTCAAGCAGGTGCTCAAGAGCCGTCGGGAGAAGAAGGCTGCCGTAGAGACGTAAGCAGTGATCAAAATCCCGAATGTCGGGTGTGATTTGCAGAAAACTAAACAAAAGAGAGGGTTTTATGGCACAGAAAAAGATTCGCGTCATTCAATACGGGCTGGGTCCGATCGGCATCGAGACGGCAAGGCTCGTCACAAAAAAATCCGGCATGGAGATCGTGGGCGCTGTCGACATTTCGAAGGATCTTGTGGGTAAGGACCTGGGGGAGATCCTCGGCCTGAATAAAACGCTGGGCGTCAGGGTAACGGACAACGGAAAGGCGCTTTTTGCAAAGACCGGCGCCGATGTAGTCCTTCACACGACAGGCTCCCGGATCAGGAAGATCTATCCCG
>JAPLJQ010000212.1 GCA_026388495.1 Deltaproteobacteria bacterium
CAGGGTTAAAAACAGAATCATCAGGACGAGCGCCCCCAGGAATCCCCACTCTTCTGCAAAGACGGAAAAAACGAAGTCCGTCTGCTGGACCGGAAGAAATTTCAACTGTGTCTGGGTTCCTTTCAGGTATCCCTTGCCGAAAATACCTCCTGAACCGACAGCGATAATGGATTGTATGATGTGATATCCGGAGCCTAAGGGATCTCGTTCCGGATCAAATAACGTCAGAATTCTTTCTTTCTGGTATTCTTTTAAGAAAAACCAGCCGACAGGGGCCACAATGATCGTCGAAATAGCCGCCGATAGGAAGGACCTCCATTTTACACCGACAAACAGGGTGATGGAAAAGAAAACGATGAGAAGAATCAGGGCGGTTCCAAGATCTGGTTGTTTGATAATGAATAGAAAAGGTAACAATACAATCAGGAAGGGAAGGGATATCTCTCGTAATGTGTAGGTTTTGTCCAGGGTGTCGTTGTCGTAATATTTTGCCAGGGCGAGGATTATGGACAATTTAACCAGTTCTGAAGGCTGGAAGAAAAATCCTCCGATCACAATCCATCTTTGAGATCCATGGGTTGCATATCCATAGAGGGAAACCAGGAGAAGAAAAATAATGGAGACGGCGTAAATAATGTAGGCGAATCGAGAAATGAATCGATAATCGATACAAAGGATGATTCCCATACAGAAAAGTCCCATGATGATCCATTGGGCCTGTTTTAAATAAAGGGTTTCCTGCTTGAAATCGTCTATGGTGTATCCGGCGCTGTATATATTTATCAGACTGATGAAACTGATGGCGAGAACCAGCAAAAGAAGGGTCCAGTCAAAATTGAAAAATAATCGGCGGTCAAATTTCATATTTCAGGTCTCTATTATACACCCGTCTAAATTAATAGGTCCCGGTCAGCGCCTTCTGGTTTACGGCCAGAACGGGTTGATGTTTGTCGGGTCTTTTGTTTTTACGCTCGAAGTATGCGTCGATAATCTTTCTCGCAATGGGCGCGGCGACTGATCCTCCATGACCGGCATTCTCCACGATGACCGCAATGGCAATTTCCGGATTTTTATAGGGTGCAAAGCATACAAAAAGGGCATGGTCCCTGAAACGTGCCAAATTTATCTTCCTTTTCCGTGCCTTTTCATCTTCCGGCAGACCGATAACCTGAGACGTCCCCGTTTTTCCGCAGACGTCCGCCTCTTTCCTTCTTAAGGCATGACCGGTCCCCCCATTTTCATTCACCACACCCCAGAGGGCATAACGGAGAATCTCCATGTTTTTCTTGCTGATGGGGATTTTCCCTTTTTGTTCCGGTTCAAAAGATTTGATAACCCGGCCATCCATGGTTTCTATACTTTTAATGAGTCTGGGACGATAGATGACGCCCCCATTGGCTAATGCGGCGTAGGCATTCACCAATTGAAGGGGGGTAAGGAGATTGTAGCCCTGTCCGATGGCAAGAGATATGGTTTCACCCATCTGCCATGATTCTCTGAACCTTGAAAGTTTCCACTGCTTCGTCGGAATCAACCCCCCCTTTTCCCGGGGCAGATCAATCCCTGATGCGGAACCCAGTCCGAATCCCCGGGCATACTCGGCCAGTTTATCCACACCGATCAGTTTCCCGAGGTTATAAAAATAAACATCACAGGATTCCACGATGGCCCTGTGGAGATTAACATGGCCATGGCCTTTTTTTTGCCAGCACCTGTACGTTCTGTTACCCAGTTCAAATGATCCGTTGCAGAAAAATGTCGTATCCGGCGTAATTAATCCTTCTTCGAGAGCCGCTGCGGCAACAATGAGCTTGTATGTGGAACCGGGGGGGTATTGACCGGCAACAGCCCTGTTTTCCATGGGATGAGACGGATCTGTCGACAGGTTTTCCCAGTCTTCGATGGAAATCCCGCCGTTAAACAGATTCGGATCAAAAGACGGCGTACTGACGAGAGCCAGAACAGAACCGTCGCGGGGATCCATGGCGACCACGGACCCCCTCATATCTTTAAGTGCCTCCCAGGCAACCTTTTGCAGAGAGGCGTCAATGGTGAGCATCACATTGTACCCCGGAACCGGCTGGATTCTGCCTACGAGCTTGATTTCTTTTCCAAGAACATTGACCTCCACCTGTTCCGCCCCGCTTTTGCCCTTGAGATAAGGGTCAAGATACTTTTCAATGCCGTTTTTCCCTGTAATATCTCCAATGCCAGATTCCCCGGATTCATCTTTTTCAAGATCCTCACGGCTGACTTCGCCGGTATAACCGATGATATGGGCCATCATTTCTCCGCCGAGATACTGGCGAATGGGGACTACCTCAACTGCCACACCCGGTAAGTCCAGTGCATGGGTTTCAATAACGGCCAGTTTTTTCTTGTTGATGTTTTTTTCAAGCTTGACCGGGGCAATAAATCGTTTCTTTCCCGGAGAGGGAAACTCCATTGAAAAGGCTAAGGAGCTTTCCTCATACAGATTTTTTAATTTTTTTGCCATATCCTGGATGTTTCTGGAACGATTCGGCATAAAAACGATATCAAAAGAGGGCTGGTTATCGACCAGAACCTGTCTGTTGGTGTCCATAATCAGGCCCCTCAAAGGTCTGATTTTGCGAAGGCGGACGCTGTTGTTTTCCGATCTTTGGCTTAATTCGTCTCCCCTGATAACCTGCAGATGCCACATTCTGATGATCAGGAGAGACAGCATGATCGAAATGACGGCAAAAGATATCTTGAATCTCGTTCTGAATCTCCCGGAGTCATGTCCGTTCAAGTTGCTCTGCATTTCCACCACCTAAGAATGTTTCAATCCGATAAAATATATGAAAAAAAACGGGACTGATCAATATGACGATCAGTGTCTGGGGGATATATATTTTTAATGCGTGCACGGATATGTCTGTCCGGTATATTAAAGGGTAAAGGCAGGCGATAATGACGCCCTTTAATAGAGCGCACATCAGGGTAAAAGACATAATCAAAGAGGTTTTATCAAGCGAAATTTTATGAGAGGCCATCATAGAGACGAGAAAAATGGAGACATATATAAATACATGAAATCCCGACGCAGAACCGGCTATGCAGTCGAGAAAAAACCCGAGAAGGAAGCTGATGACGCCCCCCCTGATGACATCAAGACGGAATCCTGCGTAAATAACCAGGATAAGAGATATTTCCACCCCGATGATGCCGAAGAACAGCATGTCCGATAGCTTGTTCTGCAAGACAAGCAAAACCAGCATAAGAAAGGGCATCGAAAGATAATAGATCATTCCTTTTTATCGCCATTCACTAAAAAAACGAGAACCTCTTCCAACTTTTCAAAATCAACAAATGGGACAACCGGGACCTTCTGAAACATTCCTTCAGCATTTTTATCCGCACCTGTTACCACTCCCAGGAGCAATCCCTTGGGAAAGATTCCGGAAAGGCCGGCAGAAATGACAACATCTCCAACCTTGACCGTTTCGGGCTTTGGAATGTACTTCAGGCTGCAAACCCCGGAACTGCCCCCTTGAAGAATACCCTGATTTCTGCCTTCCTGAAGCAATGCATCGATATTACTGTTCTCATCTATAAGTAAGAGTATTCTGGAAACGTGCCATGATGATTCAATGATTCTTCCCACCACGCCTCTTTCCGCCACAACGGGGAGACCCGCTCTTATGCCGTGTGCTGTTCCCTTGTCAATCAGGATCGTTTTGATCAGAGTTGTCTGATCTTTTGCGATGACCCTGGCAGCGATAGTCGGATAATTGAGGCTTTCCTTCAATTTGAGGAGTTTATGCAGCCGCTTTTGTTCGAGATCCCCTTCACGATATTGGAGGAGTTCGTTGGCCAATAGAGCGTTTTCCTTTTTGAGACGCCTGTTTTCTTCCTCCAGACCCACAAGAAAAAGATACCGGTTCCACGCACTGCTGATTTGGTCTCCCGAAGCATTGATGACGCTGAAAAGGGGTGCTGCCGCTTCCAATACCAGTTTCCTGAAGAAACCGGCCTCAGATGGTTGTTTTACACTGTAGGACAATACGATCAGGGAGAAGACAAGGAGGATGCATGCTATGATAATGGTCTGGTATTTCTTGTTAAACATCGTTCTCCCGTAATCCTGAAGATGGAGAAACATACACCTTTAGAATTGCACAAAATCTCACCTTTTCGCTTATACCTGGAATGTGACTTCTTTCAACACGTCCAAGTGATCCAGAGTCATTCCTGCGCCTCTTGCCACGACCGAAAGGGGGTCGTCTGCAATGGTGATGGGGAGACCAGTCTCTTCTCTTATCAGAAGATCAAGGTTTGTCAGAAGAGCTCCGCCGCCTGTTAAAACAATGCCCCTGTCCACAATATCTCCGGCCAGCTCCGGCGGGGCATTATCCAGGGCGTCTTTTATGGCATCAATAATGATGCTGACTGGTTCAATGATGGCTTCCCTGACTTCTTCAGAGTTGATTTCAACAATTTTCGGTATCCCGGATATAATGTTTCTCCCTTTGACATCGAGTTTCCGCAATTCGCCATCCGGGTAGGCGCATCCGATAGTCATCTTGATGATTTCGGCGGAACGTTCCCCGATAAGGAGATTGAATTTTCGCTTCATATACGCTACGATTTCTTCGTCCATCTTGTCTCCGGCCACCCGGACAGACTTGGCATAGACAATCCCGCCCAGAGAAATGACAGCCACTTCCGTTGTTCCGCCTCCGATATCGACCACCATGGAACTGATCGGTTCCATGACGGGTAAACCGGCCCCGATGGCTGCCGCCATGGGTTCTTCAATGAGATAAATTTCCCTTGCACCCGCTGATTCTAAGGTCTCTCTGACAGCCCTTCTTTCCACCTGGGTGATGCCGGAAGGGATGGCGACGACGATCCTCGGGCGAACCAGGGCTCTGCGATTGTGAACACGAAGAATAAAATGTCTCAGCATGGCTTCGGTAATGTCGAAGTCCGCAATCACGCCTTCCCTCATGGGCCTGATCGCAACGATATTGCCCGGTGTTCTTCCCAGCATTTTTTTCGCTTCGAGACCCACTGCCAGGACTTTCTTTACACCTCTCAAGTCTTTATGAACAGCGACCACAGAAGGTTCATTCAGCACAATACCCTTTCCCTTCATATAAACCAGGGTATTTGCCGTTCCCAGGTCTATTGCCAGATCATTGGAAAATTTTCCTAAGATAAAATCGAACAGCAAAGCCTTTCCTCCTTAAAATTATTTATGAAATGCCTTTCACGCTGCATTTTTTTGTATCGTTAAAAAGTCCCTATACAGTATTTCATGACCCTAATCAATGAATTTTTCTAAAATGTTATTGCATTTTTAAAATGACTGTAATACTAATGCGGGTCGCAAATGATCTGTGAGGAAGGGATGTTATGCTTGAGTTCATGAGAAAACATGCCAGAAACTGGCTTATGAAGCTTCTCCTCGGAATCGTTATTATTGTTTTCATCTTTTATTTTGGTTCCATGCGCGGGAGAGATAAGGCGGACGCGATTGCCATGATCGACGGCAAGCCTGTTTCACATGTGGATTTTCGGAAAGAATACCAGAATCTTGTTGATTTTTATCGGCAGCGCTATGGCGGCGCCCTGACGGACGACATGATAAAGGGGCTGAACCTGAAACAGCAGGCTTTTGATAACCTGATTCATCAGGGCATCATTCTCCGGAGGGCGGCAGATCTCCATCTGGATGTCTCCGACGAAGAGGTGAGGG
>JAPLJQ010000472.1 GCA_026388495.1 Deltaproteobacteria bacterium
ATGACGGAACAGCAGTACACCCACGAACAACTGGGCGGCATCATCGGTAAGGCACGGAACACCATGAGCGAGATTTTGAGCCTCAACAAACTCCCCCAGGAGATCCGCGACGAATGCCGGGGGGATCGAACGATTTCCAAGAACACCCTCATCAACATCGCCAAAAAGAAGCAGGCTCGGGCCATGACGACAGCCTACAACCTCTACAAGGCCAAACTACAGAAGGGGAAAACCACCCGGAGGAAGAAAGACCCCAACGAACCCCAGGCCGTTTTTGACATGATGGACAAGGCCATGACGAAGATCCGGATCATCGATACGTCAGCCTGGACGGACGAAAACAGGGCAAATTTCCGGATTTCCCTCACCAGCCTCAAGGCGCGAATCGACAGGTATCTGAACGCCACGCCGCCGCCAAAGACGCTGGCATGAGCGGCATGATTTAACGCAAAACTTTTTGGGTGTCGTGCGATTCGATAATAAGATCAATAGCCTAAATAGCGTCGGAGCTCCGACACTATCTTAGTCTCAGCCGGAAGGAGATCATCGCGCGAACGCATGCGATGGAAGCGGATTAAGGATAATATAAGGAGGCTATCATGAGTACCGAAAAGGACAAGCTCTCTGTTTTCGAGGGCCGTCAGATACGCAAGGCGCTCCACGAGGGTGAGTGGTGGTTCTCGATTATCGATGTGGTCGAAGTTCTGGTTGGAGGCGACCGGCCTCGCAAGTACTGGAACGATCTAAAGAAAAAGCTCACCGCCGAAGGATATTCCGAAGTGTCCGAAAAAATCGGACAGTTGAAAATGACCGCTCCGGACGGCAAGCAGCGCTTCACGGACTGTGCCAGCACCGAAACCCTGTTCCGGATCATCCAGTCCATTCCCTCGCCCAAAGTCGAACCGTTCAAGCGCTGGTTGGCGCGGGTCGGTAAGGAGCGGATTGACGAGATCGAAAACCCAGAGCTGGCCATGGGCCGGATGCAGGAACTCTACGAAAAGAAGGGTTACCATCTTGCAAGCAATCAGGAAATGAGTCTCTGCATCATTTAGCCGGCGTTGGCAAAAGGATCGATATCGGCAAAGGCGCAGAAGAGGATTGAGGTATAAAATTATGAAAAAACTACCGAATGATCAAAAATCAAAAGGATTAATGATCCGCAACAGCACGGCGGAGTTTTTGATGTTTACCGCCGATTCCCGGCAAGATGGGCTGGAAGTCCGCTTTCAAGACGAGACCGTTTGGCTGACGCAAAAAATGATGGCAGAATTGTTTCAGTGCTCCACCGACAATATCTCTCTCCATCTCAAAAACATCTTCAAAGACGACGAATTAGAGGAAAAATCAGTTACCGAGGCATTCTCGGTAACTGCCAGCGACGGCAAACAATACCGCACGAAACACTATAATCTGGATGCCATTATCGCGATTGGTTACCGCGTCAACTCCATTCGTGCCACTCAATTCCGCCAGTGGGCGACCAGGGTGCTCAAAGAATTTGCCATCAAGGGATTTGTGCTGGATAAAGAACGGCTTAAAAACGAAGGATTTCTGGGGCGTGATTATTTTGAAGAGCTGCTCGAGATCATTCGCGAAATACGCGCCAGCGAGCGGAAGTTTTATCAGAAGATTACCGATATCTACGCCACCGCCTTGGATTATGGCCCTGATTCTCCCATCACCAAAACATTTTTTGCCGCAGTGCAAAACAAAATGCACTTTGCCATACACGGGCAAACCGCTTCGGAAATTATCATGCAACGAGCCGACAGCCAGAAACCATATATGGGCTTAACCACATGGAAAAAGGCACCAAAGGGAAAAATTCAAAAATCCGATGTGTCCATAGCTAAAAATTACTTAAATAAAGATGAAATAGAAGCCTTGGAGCGCATTGTAAATATGTATTTGGATTATGCTGAAGACCAGGCGAAACGTAATATTCCGATGACAATGGAGGATTGGTCCAAAAAGCTGGATGCTTTTCTCAAATTCAATGAGAGAAAAGTTCTTGATAATCTGGGTAAAGTTTCTGCTGACGTCGTAAAAACATTTACCCAAAGCGAATGGGAGAAATACAGAATTGTCCAGGACCGGCTCTTTGAATCCGACTTTGACCGTGAAGTCAAAAAATTATTAGATTCTACAAAGAAAAAATTATGACCTATCTCAACGAAGACACCTTGGTCCAGCAAACAACCACCGATTACCTGCGAGATAAACTCGGATGGAATTCGGTGTATGCCTACAATAAGGAAACATTTGAACCCTATGGTCTATTGGGGAGAAATTCCGACCGCGAAGTGGAGTGCAAAAATATCCATAAAGATCTTAGGCACGCTTACGAAAGAAACTTTGCTGATTGCAAAGATACCATCCCGCACTTCTTCCATCACAACGCGATCATCATGCTTGCCAACGGTGAAAAGGCCAAAATCGGCTCCCTCACCGCCGGTTATGAGCATTTTCATGAGTGGAAGCGCTTGTCGGAATCCGATGCGGGCGTGGTGGATATGGAAACGCTTTTAAAAGGTATTTGCGACAAGAAAAATTTCATCACCTATGATGATTCCAGCGGCAAACAGATAAAAGTGCTGGCGGAAAATCATCAGTATCTGGGCGTTAATCAGGTCATCAAAGCCCTGAATGATCCCCATAGAGTCAAAGGAAAACTCGGTATCTTTTGGCACACGCAGGGAGCTGGCAAAAGTTATTTCATGGTGTTTTTCACCACCAAGGTGCATCGTAAAATCATCATCGGACATGCCCGCGAAAGCGCCATTCGCAATGTGGATATTCAGCGGGTACTAATGTATTGGCACATTGGCCAACGTATTTTTGAAGAAGAACAGCAAGGCGTGAACGCGCCGAGTATGGAACCTACCTGATCAAGAATCTGGCAAAAGAGCTGGAACCGGAGTTTGGGAGCGGCTTTTCGGTAAGGATTTTAGAGATTAGTCGCCAGTTTTATAGAACTTACCCAATTGCGAACACACTGTATTCGCAATTGAACTGGAGCCAATACCGTCTGCTGGTGAGTATCGAAAATGCCGATAAACGATAGTATTACCAGAATAAAATCGTAACAACAAGGGCAAGGAACATGACAGTGGTGAGGAGGATAGCAATGACTGACAATAAGTTAGCTGTTTTTGAAAACTATAAAATACGTCGTCATTACGATGAACAGGCTGAGCTCTGGTATTTCTCGGTAGTGGATATTATCGCGGTATTGTTGCAGCAATCGGATTATCAAACAGCCAGAAAATACTGGAATAAGCTCAAAGAACGGCTGAAAAAGGAAGGAAGTGAGTCGGTGACAAATTGTCACCGACTGAAGCTGGAGTCGGCCGACGGGAAAAAATACCTGACCGATGTTGCTGACCCGGAGACATTGTTGCGGCTTATTCAGTCTGTTCCCAGCCCCAAAGCAGAACCGATAAAATTATGGCTGGCAAAAGTGGGATACGAACGATTGCAGGATATGAGCGATCCCGCGCGCTCACTCGACCGCGCCCGTGAATACTGGCAACAGCACGGCAGAAGCGAAAAGTGGATCCAGCAGCGGATGATGGGACAGGAAACCCGTAATAAACTCACTGATTACTGGCAAGACCACGAAATAACCAAAACGAATATGCTATTCTCACCAACATCATTCATCAGGAATGGAGTGGCGTTTCAGTAAAAAAACAAAAGATATCAAGGGTCTTAAAACGCAGAATCTGCGCGACCACATGAATGAAGCGGAGCTTATTTTTACGGCGCTTGCGGAACTCTCCACAAGGCAGATCGCCGAAAGCGTGGAAGCCACAGGCATGGATGAAAATGCAGATGCTGGGAAAAAGGGCGGAAAGATTGCCAGGAAAGCTCGATTGGAGTTAGAGCGGAAAACAGGGAAAACCGTCATAACATCAGAGAATTATCTTCCACCAGTGAAGAAACAAAGGC
>JAPLJQ010000032.1 GCA_026388495.1 Deltaproteobacteria bacterium
CATAAGTTAAATTGACAAGTGCGATCTGTTTATATGAAAATCCCCCCAACCCCCCTTTGCTAAAGGGGGGCAAGGGGGGATTTTCATGTTTCGTTGTGCCTGCGCCTGGGCATGGCGGTTAGTTGCAATACGTTGATGTAACGATACTTCGTTTTTGCAATGTCTTTCATCGCAATGATCGGCTAAACACCTTTTATGGGGTTATTCCCTCTAAACCGGACGGTCAGGACGGTGATGTCGTCTGACTGAGGCTCACCCCCGGTGAAATCACTCACGGAACTCATAATTTCCGAGACAAGAGACTCAAGGGATGACAGCTTGCTTTTTTCAATCGTATCGATCAACCGGTCTGTCGAATAAAGGGACTTGTCATGATCCATGGCTTCCGTCACACCGTCCGTGTATAGGACGAGGGTGTCGCCGGAATTCAGGGTAATCTTTTCTGTCAGGTAAAGGGCGTCTTCGTCAACGCCCATGGCAGAACCCTCCGGCAAATCAAGCCATCGGGGTTTATGACCGGAAGGAATGACAAGGGGCGGATTGTGTCCTGCGTTGGAATAGAGAAATTCTCCGGTTCTGATGTTTAAAAATCCGCAGAATAAGGTGCAAAACATCATGGCGTCGTTATCCAGGCACAACTCCGCATTGACCTTGCCAAGGACTTCTGAGAGATCCATGCTTTTACTGGCAATTCCCTTCATCAGGGTTTTGGTTACCGCCATGAAGAGTGCGGCGGGCACACCTTTGCCGGAAACATCGCCGATGGAAAAGAAAAGATAGTCTTCATCAACGAGAAAGAAATCATAAAGATCACCCCCTACCTCTCTTGCCGGCTCAATGGTGGCATGGATTTCGAATTCATCTTTTTCCGGAAAGAAGGGAAAACGCTTCGGCAGAAAGCTCATCTGGATGGTATGGGCAATCTGCAGCTCGCTTTCCAGCCTTTCTTTGGCCGCCGTCGTTTCCCGGAGGGTGAAAATATACTCCTTCAGGGCGAGCCTCATGTCTTCAAAGGAGGCCGTCAGTTCGCCGACCTCGTCATTCGATGTTACTGAGGGGAGTTCGATATCGAGGTTTCCCTTTGCAATTTCAGTGGTTTTGAGAGAGAGGGTCCTGATGGGGGCCATCATTCGGTTGCTTATCCAGGCGATCACCAGAAACAGTAACACAAAACCGGCGCTTCCAATAATAAAGACCTCCCGATTCAGCTTCTTCATGCCGGTAAAAAGTTCTTCCTCAGGGAAAACCACGCCGATGGACCAGCCGATGGAGGTCAGCGGCGCGTAGTAGATCCATGATTTCTTGCCGGTGAAATGGCTCTGCAGAGGTATAAAGCCTTCTTTTCCCCGTATCATGTCTCTGCCCATTTTACGGAGGCCGGGATCGTCCGCTGCCTCCGCGATGCTGAAGATGCTTTCCCGCATAATCCAGTCCCCGTTCGGATGGGTTACGATCACCCCGTTCTGAGAGACAAGGAAAGCGTATCCTGACTGATAAATGGAAACCCGCGAGATGATCTCCTTGAGCCATTCCAGATCGATATCGACTTCCACGACGCCCGTGAATGTCCGTTTCCCATTGACCAAGCGATAGAACGGTACGGAATAGGTCGACATGACGGTGTTGCCGCCCCCTTCCGAGAAATAAGGTTCGCTCCAGACCGGCCTGCCCAGTTCCCTGGGGATGAGATACCAGTCCCGGTAGAAGTATTGAAAAGCCGTTTCCGGGGGATGCACTCCGAAGCCGTCCTTTTTTCTGAATGTGTAGGGAACGAAATAGCGCGACTTCGGGTTGAAGGCGAAGGGTTCAAATGCGACCGCCGCACCGAAGATATCAGGGTTTGTTTTCAGGATATCCTCTATTATCTGGAAAATTTCATGGCGACTGTAATGGTGATTTTCTAAAGAGGATGCAAGATATAAAGGCACCTTTTCCACGCCCAGGAGGGTCGTTTCGATTTTATTGACCGTTGCCAGGGTCAGGTTTCGGGCGTTTTCCTCAACATTTTTGAGGACGAGTTTGCGGGAGGAGTAATGGTTGTAACCAAAGGCTGCAAGAAAGATAAAGGTTGTACCGGCCAGAATGAACAGGGAAAGCTTGAAAGCAAGCTTCCTTCTTTTATTTTTCGCCGGAGCAGGGGGCATAGAATTCACCAAAAGGAGGGATATTCTTTATCATTCCCTTCAACTGAAGCTCTCCGGCGACCAGGTTGTAGCCATCCTGGCTTAAGACGCCTACGGGATTTGTCATGTCGGGCGGGCGGATCAGATATTTCATCTTATCCAGCATCCATTTCTGATGGACCCTGTTTGTGCCGATGTGGGCCTCATTGACGTATTTCATCACAATATCGAGGGCCTCTTCCGGATAGGCAAAGGCGTATTTCCATCCTTCCAGAGTGGCCTGCACGAAAGCACGGCACAATGCCCTGTCTTTCTTCAGCGTCTCTTCGAGGCAGTAAATGCCGTCCTCGGGGAAATTCAGGCCGTACCTGTCGAAGAAGAAGGCGGTTAATTCGTCTTCATCCAGACCGGCGTTAAGAAGGGTATGATATTCGTTGTACCACATGGCCGAGGCGGCATCGACGCCTCCCCGTAAAAAGAGATTAACCGTAAAGGTTTGAGGAATAATCTTGACATCCAAATGATATTTTCGAAAGAAAGCAAGGGCCTGCAACTGGAAGTCCGACCAGAGGCTGACCCTCTTTCCGTTCAGATCCTTCGGCGATAATATCCCGCTGGATTTCCTGGCAACGAGAATGAAGCCCGATCGTTGAACAATCTGCCCGATGTTGACCAGTTTAACGCCGCCGGACCGTTTCTGAATCGCCGATGACAGAAACATGGTGGCAAAATCCGTTTTACCTTTAGAAAGCATGTCGGCAGAGGGGTTGTCCGGCCCTCCGGGCAGGATAACGAGATCGATGCCGTATTTTTTGTAAATGCCCTTTTCCCTGGCCGCATAATATCCGGCAAACTGGGCCTGGGGGAGCCATTGAGGGAGGAATGTTACTCTCTTTAGCGTTTCACCATAGGCAGAGGGCGTTGCGACAAGGGAAAATATAACCAGAATCAGACATATTGGAAACAGAGATTTCATAAAAACCCTTCATCAACAATTTTGACAAGGTCGCAAAAAGTCAATTTTGGCCCGTTTTTGTCATTCCTGCGAAAGCGGGAATCCAGTTATTAAAGATGTTATGGATTCCCGCCGGAGCCTGTCCTCGAAAGTACTTGTCGGGGACGGGAATGACAGGTTTGGGGACTTTTTACGAGTCCATCAATTGTGAGTTGACGATGTTCACTCTGCCTTGAGGGCTTCTTCCTCCGTTTCATGGATTTTAAAAATGGCGCCGAATCCGGAAATATTGAACACATCTTTGACCGGGCCTTGCAGCGCCGCAAACAGGATTTTTCCATCCTTTGTCTTCAAGAGTTTTGCCACCGTCAGGATGCTCCTGAGACCTGCGCTGCTGATATATTCAAGCTGGTGTAAGTTTATGAGAAAGTCGTTCTCTCCCGCGGCAATCAATGTTGACAGGCTTTTTTCGAACTCGGGAGAAGTGACCGCATCCATTCTGCCCTTCACTGAGACGATAACGGTGTTTTTCTCTTTTTTTGTTTTTATTTCCATAGCAGCTCCTTTAGTTTCTCATGATGAATTCGGCGAAACTTCCTTCGTTTTTGTCATTCACGCGAAAGCGGGAACCCATGGCTTCCGTGTCAGGCACGGAATGACGTTTGATACATCGAACTTTGATGTATGATGCGGGCAGTATAAGGTTGTGAGGATTGTTCGTCAATGGAATTTTATATCATGTGGCGATATCATGGCATCATACCGTATTTTTTGAGTTTTAAATGCAAAGTGCGCCGCGTGATGCCGAGCCGTCTGGCCGCTTCACTCTTGTTTCCCCTCGTCGTATCCAGAGTTTTCAAGATGGTTTCCTTTTCCACGGATTCGAGGGGCAACTCCTCGAATCCATCCGTTTGCGACAAGGCAGCTGCTGGTGGCGGCTCTTCCTGCCGGAACAGGGGCACTTCAGATTCATCAAGGTTATCGGATCGTGAAAGAACGACTCCTCTTTCTACGGCGTTCATGAGTTCCCGGACATTTCCCGGCCAGTGATATTTCAGAAGCCTGTCCATGGCCCGGGGAGTGAAACCCTTTATGTTTTTGCGGTTCTTTTCTGCGAATACCTTTAAAAAGTTCTGGGCAAGGAGAGGAATGTCTTCTTTTCGCTCTCTCAGAGGGGGTGCATGAATGGTCACAACGTTCAAACGATAGTAGAGATCCTCCCGGAAACGTCCCGCCTCGATGTCTTTTATCAGATTCCGGTTGGTTGCTGCGATGACCCGCACATCGACCTTAATGACCTCTTCACCCCCCACCCTTGTGATTTCCCTCTCCTGCAATACCCGCAATAACTTTACCTGCATGGAAAGCGACATTTCACTGACCTCATCCAGAAAGAGGGTCCCTTCCCCGGCCTGCCGGAACTTTCCCTCTTTCCGCCTGTCGGCGCCGGTAAATGCCCCTTTTTCATGGCCGAAAAGCTCGGACTCAAGAAGTGTTTCCGTGATGGCGGCGCAATTTATTTTTATAAAAGGGCCGTCTTTCCTGAGGCTGTTATAATGGATAGCCCCTGCGATCATTTCCTTTCCTGTTCCGGATTCTCCCGTAATTAAAACCGTCGCCTCCGATGGGGCAACCAGGACGACTGTCTCCAGGAGTCTGGTCATGATGTCGCTTCTCCCGATCAGGTTTCGCCGGTCAAAATGTGTGGCGAGAGTCTCCTTCAGGTAACGGTTTTCCTCTTTCAGGCGGCTGTGTTCCATGGCCCGTTCCATGGTGATCCTCAACTCGTCAAAATCAAGGGGTTTGGTCAGATAATCATAGGCGCCCTCTTTGAGGGCCTTTACCGCCGTTTCCACCGAAGCATAGGCGGTCATGATGATCAGCGGAATAACGGGATTGAATCGCTTGATTTCATTCAGGGCTTCCAGTCCGGATACCTTGACCATGCGAATATCCATGAGAACCAGATCGAACGGTTGGCGTTGGACCGCTTCAATGGCCGTTCCGCCGTCATCAGCCTCGACAACCGTGTATCCCCACCCGGAAATGAGGGTCCGCAACATGGTGCGGTGTGCAAGATCGTCGTCTACGACAAGAATCGTTTCTTTTGATTTCATGATCATCACCGTTACATGACAGAAGGAAAATTTGCCGGCAGGAAGACCGACAAAGTGGTTCCTTTTCCTTTAACGCTATCCGCCCGGATCATCCCCTCGTGGGCCTCAACGATCTTATGGACTATCGCAAGCCCCAGACCGGTTCCCGTCGGCTTCGTTGTGAAGTACGGATCGAAGATATGAGCCAGTTCTTCCC
>JAPLJQ010000578.1 GCA_026388495.1 Deltaproteobacteria bacterium
CAACATTATCTTCCCACTGTCTCCTCCTCTGTCAGCACGTACAGCTCATACACCAGCGCATCGATCCGGACATCGATCATATCGATCTCCTGCCGGGCGAACCTTGTCCTCCAACTTGGCGGTTTGCAACACTTTGGAAAATTGTACTTCAGGATCCAAATCAGACAGTGATCGATATACACATATGAGGATTTTGATTAACCGGCAATAATGAAGAGATGCCCCGAACATTCCACGACGGAAATAACAATTTCAAATCTTAAAATAGAGGGTTTTTCGAAATTCTCATATATAAGATCATTGTTTTTTAGCTCTGCAGAAAACACCGTTTCAATCGGTCTTTATTTGTAACCGTGTTACCTTGCTATCGCATTATGAGAGATGCCGCAAGGGCGGTGGCGAAACGCCAGGAGTTTCTCATGGAGTCACGATGCAATCAAATTTTTAACAGAGGAACTTTTGCAACAATTAAAATTTTCAAATAATTCCGGATTACCAGACTTTTTCAAAAATTCGTACGCTTAAAAAAATTTCCTGATGATTCTGACCGGAAAACGTTTCACGGTACAACCTTGGGGAAAAATCTGGCCTGACAAAAAGTCCTGGAACCATCAGGACGCGAATCTCCAAACCCACCCTTTCCTGACTTGAAGATTCTCGTATCTACTCCGTGATTGCGATAGTCGGGCTATTCCTGCACGGTTCGAACCATTTTTGTTTTCGCAATTGAGATATTAACAAAATAGAACTGCGGTAAATTTTACCTGTCGGATTCATATGAGGAATCCCATTTGGTTATTTCATTGATCTTCATCAGATGATCTCTCCTTCTCGTTATTTACAGTATAAGGCTGGTCCTTCTCAGAGATAACTTTTGGAATTTCGGAGATTACACCGGGTGTATTGGGCAGCAGCCTCTCCTCCCATAGAATCTCGCGGATGATCGCGCGACCCGTATCTGATTTCAGATATTGAATAACAAACGCTTCGATATGATCCTTTTTTTCGGATCTCTCTAACATTTGATGGATAGCTGATACAACAACGTCAGAAATATCTTCATACTCTCCACTATCGACAAGAGCACGCATTTTTTCAAATACCTTGGAAGAAATTCTGAAATTTAACTTTATTTTCGATTGTTCATCCCGCATAATTCGTTAAAAAAGTACCATCCCCAGTTAATGAAGTGATGTGTTACAGATGGCTGTTTTTGTGATACAATTATATATTACGCAGTCCAAGATGGGATGTCAGGGGAAACTCGCATACCTGTTGAGTGGATTGCCGGAGTGATCGCTCTTGTGGAGTCAGAAGGGAATATATGGCAGGTCAATCCCGCGGCGGAATGGCTCTTTATGCAGCCTGCAGAAAACCTTGCCGGCACAGCGCTCAGGTACCCGGTCGTATCAGGTCCCTTCACCGAGGTCGAACTGATCCGGAGCAGCGATGACCATGCTTTCGTGAAGATACGTGCAGGAACTCTCGCATGACGGGGGACAGTGTACCTGGTATAACTCATGGACATTCCCCGAGACAAGCTGATAGAGAACGAGCTCCGGTATGCACAGGAGGAACTTGAACGGATGGCGCAGGAAAGGACCGCTGGCTATGTCCAGATAAAACGGATGCTCCAGAGCGAGAACCGCGAGTGCGGGAGAACGGAAAAC
>JAPLJQ010000579.1 GCA_026388495.1 Deltaproteobacteria bacterium
GCCTGCCCGGCGCAGGGAAAGATGATCCGTTTCGGTTCGTTTGCTCCGCATGAACATGTTGGTGTTTCTGCCATTGTTTTCACTCCATTAGCATTTTCTTGATCTCATTCACGTCCGGAATCCTGCCTTCCACCCGCACTTCCCCGTTGATAAAAAGCGCAGGGGGGAGCATGACGCCACGGCTGACGATTTCGACAATATCTTCCACTTTGACAACCTCTGCCGTTATTTTCAGAGCTTTAACTGCCTGTTCGGCATTGGCAAAGAGACGCTTGCACTTTGCGCAGCCGGTTCCGAGAATTTCGATTTTTGTCATGATGGGGCAATTCAATTTTAATTGAATTCAAGGTTGACTGACAAGGTATTTATGCATACTCATTTCACATATTTTTGAAATGCCTGCTGTGAAGAAAACCTATTGCGGGATTAAAAGCAAAAAGTGCTCTGGGGAGAAGGAGATGGAGATTCCCGAACAGATTCAGAAAGAACTCGATCAGCTCGGGGGCTTCGAAGCGCTTGCAGGGCGCATTCCCTCCGGGACGGAGCTCGAAGAAAAGAGCCGGGTCTATCATGCGCTCTCCGATCCACTGCGACTCTCGATCCTCTACCTACTTAGCGACCAGCCGCTCTGTGTCTGCGTCATCAACCGGTTCATGCGTCTTGCCGGTTCCAATCTCTCCTATCATCTGAATATCTTAAAGGAGGTCGGGTTGATTGAAGGCGAGTATNNNNCACCAATCACGGGCGCAAGGTGCTGAAGTGCACGGGACGCATAGGATAGTTGAATAGCGGAATTTTGCAATCAAAATATTCCTCAAATCCCCGCTTCAGAAGTTTTTATCTGATTTTTAATTCGGATACATTTCAGATCATACCACCCCTTTCCCAACACGACAAGACCCAGAACAATAAAAATAGAGGAATGGACCCCGTATACCCATGTTTCAAACCCGGCATTCCCGGAAAAAGCACTGAGCCAGAAAAATGGGCACAGTAGTCCGAAGAGCGCGAGGCCTGCGCCGATTTTCATCTGGCTTTTGAGTAGTCGTTCGGTCTGGGGCATAATTATCTTCCCGGGTTATCCGGGGAATTATCCATATCCCTCTTAATCTATAAGATCAGGATTCTTTTTTACGGATATCAGAATTATGAATCCTCTTTATTTTTGGTTTCTGTACCCAACTTTATCAGCCATAACGCCCTAGTGCGAGTACGAGCATGGCAACATTCGTATGCGATCAGTGCGGGAAATGCTGCATGAGTTACGGGGCGTTTATCAAAATCGAGAGAAAAATTTCAGACCGGGATTATTATTGCCGGTACGGGATCACAAACGAATTGTTCCCAGTCCATGTTGCAGCCGGACACGAGGATCTCTTTTCCGAATCCCCGCCGGCAGGAACAAATCCGAATGCCTGCCCGTTCCTGCGAAAAAACCGGAATGAGGCAGGATTTACCTGCACCGTGTATCCCACGCGCCCCCGTTTCTGCCGGGATTTCTGCTGTTATCACATGATAATCCACAATCCCGGTGGAGAGGTATTCGGGAGAGTCATGGCGCGTTTTGATCTCAAAACAACGGATGAACA
>JAPLJQ010000597.1 GCA_026388495.1 Deltaproteobacteria bacterium
ATGATTCATTAAGTTTGGATTTTGGCGCTCCATTCTGGCATCACGTATAATAGATAACAATCCTTTTGTGGTGATAATACTAGTTGTGATGCTTTTAGCAGGTTTGAGAACCTAAAATTCTTTTCAATGTACTGAATCTAATCTTCCAAATCCAGACGGAAGAAAAGGGCACTATATGCTTAAGTGCATTAATGTGGATAGCAGTCCTAGAGGAGTAAAATCTTACAGCGTTTTGTCCAAGGGGATTATAATGATCAGGGACGCAACACTCAAAATGAGACATATAAATAATAGCATGGAGCCAATTCATCAGCACAGGATTCTTTTGAATTAATGAGTGTGGACAGATGGAAGATATTGAAAAAAGCATCGATAAAAAAGATCTCGAATTTTTAATGGAGATAATTCAAAATTTAGTCGAAAATGGAACTGATACTGAAAAACTCAATAAGCTAGTTGAATCCGGTGATTTTTTTAAAATTGTTCTTGATTCAATTAAAGAAAATTGGCCTGTTGATGCTCTTGAGTCAATTAAACGAAAATCGAAGGAAAATCTCCCTTTCGAACGTATAGAAAAGAGCGATTTTGAAGCGCGACTGAACCAATTATGGAGTGAACCGTTTGACCTCTTCGAGACAATGATACACATTTCTCTAGAAATCGGTAATGAATTTAATGAGGAATTCCGCCCAGAAGCCGCAAAACAGAAAGATTACGTATTCGAAGCCCTCATCAAGCTTCATGGTAGAGCCTGCCAAATAGCCCAAGAAATTTTATCTTTAATGCAAAGCGGTTATCCGGATGGTGCTAATGCTCGGTGGCGTACACTCCATGAAATTGCTGTAACGTGTTTAATCATAAAAAAATACGGTCAAGAAACTGCCGAAAGATACCTCCTTTTCAATGAGATTGAATCGTACAATTCTATAAAGGCCTATATTACAAATCCGGAACTATATCGAGCTCATCAAAAATTTTTACAAAACTCACTGCCATCCGAACATGAAATGAAGATAATTGAAAGCAATATGGAAAAATTATGTAAACGGTTCACTCCCAGATATGCAACTCCCCTTGGATGGGCGATATGTAATTTTCCAGATTTGAACTCCAAAGAGACATTACGATTTTCACGATTAGAAAAAGATGCAAACCTAGATCACTTAAGGCCTTATTATCTAATGGCAAATATTGCTGTTCATTCGGGCCCAAAAGGGATATATTTCCATTTAACCACACCGATAAAAGATGTAATACCGGCAGGTCCAAGCAACATGGGAATGGCTAACCCGGGCCAGCTTGCTGCAATATCCCTGTTGCATGTAAATACTGCATTATTATTAACCAAACCAAGTATTCGAAGGTTAGCAGATCTTGGGATGATGCAATTGTTAGTCGAAGAAATTAAGAAATCGTTTATCAGAGTTCATGAAGACACCATGAATAAAGCGCAAATTTTGTCTGGCAAGGAAAATCTGTAACGTTATGGTGTGAATGAACAGAACACCTCTGCCATTCTTGTAATTTGCTTTGATATATACGATGCATCCTCTCGTCAAGAGCAATTATGATCTCTGACTTTCCTTGAGGAATCAACAATTTCGGTCTAACGTCCGTTATCTGCCCCACTTCACTTCCTCCTCCGCCGTCCACCAATCATTAGATATTTGGACATAATCGGATTGTTTGTAATGACTTTCCCCAAGGATGTCCCCCTGATATTTTCTTACCCCATCAGACCCCCCTCACAATTCCAGCCATAAAAAATCCGGTATTGTGATTAAGTTTCGTCATAAAATTACCGGAAAACACCACTAAAATCCCTGCAGGAATGAAGGGTGTCTGTGGGGTCTGATGGGGTATTTCCAGTAAAAGGTAATTCCATTGCATCTGCATCCATGCTGCAATATGATTACATCCGAACCGGTTTCAACGAAGGAAAATCCGGAATATTTGGCAGGGCCAGGTCGCAAAACCTCCGACCGGGCAGGATCATTTCTACCCCATCTGACCCCCCACAACCGACCACCAAGGATTTATCGGACTCCCTCATTCTCCTTAATCAGAACCGCATGCCAGCCCTCCCATACCGATGAACGCATCCGGAGGGGGCATGTCACATGCGGGAGAACGCCCGGCCGCTGCCGGAACTGCGATCGGGCAGACGAGGCATCCCATGGGATATTTCAAGCAAAAACCCGGAACCAAAAGTGCATTCCGCTACCTGAAAAACCCGTTCCCCGACCTGACGGCATTCAATACCGTCGTCCAGTCACTCATCATGAAGAACCCGCTCGGGTGCAAATCATACATGAGCGCGAAGAAGAACCATCCCCCGCTCGAAACGGTGCGGGAGATGTATACGGCGAAATTCGTGTACCTGAATGCAGTCGGAAAACAGATCGGGCACGGGCTGGACATGTATAACTCGGTCGAAGGTTACGAGAACGGTATTGCTGCCGTCATCTCGAACATGGCAAACATTGCGGCGCACTGCGGGAAGGTCCGGCACCTCCCGGATGCCGATCTCTTTTCCGTCACCCTGAAGTGCCACGACCCGGATGGCGA
>JAPLJQ010000473.1 GCA_026388495.1 Deltaproteobacteria bacterium
ATCTCGGCATCCTGATCATGGAGCGGGAGGTTCCCCTGCCGGATCATTTCATGACGCTTGCCAGAAGTCTTGGCGAGGAATATAACATGACCCATCACGTTCAGATCCATTCAGCCTGATGGGTTTCCCCGTGTGGAAAGGAGCGCTGCTATGATTTATGTGATTGCCACGGTTGAACTGATTGACGGAAAACGCGGCCCTTATCTGGAAGAATTGAATAAAATCATTCCAACGGTGCGCGCCGAAACCGGCTGTCTTGAATACGGTCCGGCAATGGATGTCATGACTGAAATCCCCGTCCAGGAACCTGTGCATGAAAATGCCATAACCATTATGGAGCGATGGACGGATCTCCAGGCTTTAAACGTTCATCTGAACACACCCCATATGAAGACCTATCGCGATGCGGTAAAGACATTCGTGAAGGGTTTAAAAATTCGCGTTCTCCAGCCATTGGAATGCCGGTAAGTTGTTTTCAAAAGGGGATGAAAGAATCTTCCGCCGGCAAGTCTTTGAATTCCCCGCCGGATTGCCGGAATGAACACGCAGTTTAGCCAACCGCCACCTCAACATGTGTCACGAAAACATCGTTGTGAAGTCGGTGTTTTATCTCTTCGGGTGATGCCGTCTCGAAAAAAAGTTCCAATGCTTCACGAAGGTTGTCCCGCGCCTGTTCTATACTATCGCCTTGGCTTGCAATATCTACCTCCGGGCACAACGATACATATCCATTGCCTTCGCGTTCGATAATTGCTGTAAGTTTCATGATAACCCCCCATCGTTTTCAATCTATCATTCAGATAAGATTAACACAGACCTTTTTATTTCCCAATCAATTTCTGCATTACAAAAAATCCTCGTCTCCACGAAAAGGAAATATCTTTATTTTCATGTGCTTAACGAGCATGCCCTCCATTTTCATGCCCGGTTTTTCCTTCGTCGCCGCGGCCAGCATAACCCCGATGGCCTGTTTCAGATTATTCAGGGCAATGATGAAGTTCTGCTTCTCTTCCGGCGTCAGGGACTGCATGTCCAAGAATTAGTGTCCCCAATTCACCCCTTTTGCGTCAGTGGTAGACGGATGGTTAGCTTGGATATTCGAATTCCCATAAGTGCGGCTCGTTCAGCAAGTCACCATAGATATACCATTGATCTGGCGCCGCCGCACCATATAGCCAAATGCCGCCCAAGCGCATCTTGGGGAATTGAATGCTGTTTAATTCGAGATGTATCTCGCGATTTACGCGCAATGCAACTACGGTTCGATCAGAGCCCGAGTACTTGATGATCTTCGCGAGGGTGTCGTTTACATTGCTATTGGGATTCAATGATTCAGGCACAACCTCCTTTAACTGCACTGGCGTGTAAATAGTTTCGTCGACGTTCTGCCATCGTGTAACGAAATCGTAGTCTTGCGCTTCCAAACGGGCGAAGAAAACCGTAGTACATAGAACCTTGGTCATCCCGAGACAGAACAGCGCGGCATCCCTTCCTTCACGATATTCTTTCAGATCGTTACGACGCAGCGTCTTTACGTTTTTGGGAAGCGATGATTCGGCTGCGAGATTGTTGAGTCTCCTAAGATGTGTCAGAATAATGAAGGGATCGTAGTACTTGAGACGCTCCCACTCCCTCATTTGGATCAGGTCGTTCAGTTCCATCTTGCCCTCAACCTAATGTAATCATCCCCTGTACGAGGCACCATCGTCCAGTGTATTGATTTCTTCAAAGAATAACGACAAAGCGCACTGGTAGTGGCTGGTGGGCCGCTACCCAAGGTAATGCATTGCTAAATGAAATTTAGTTTTCAAAAATCTCCGAATCATCTATTTTATAATCCTCGGCTATCTTCTTTTTTGCAGTTTCTACTATTGAAATAACTGTTTTTGGGAAGGTATTGTCGTTCGGATTATTTATCCAAAGCAGGAAACCATTAAAGTCGCCTCCGTATAATTGATTTTCAAATTCGTCATGTTCCTTGTTCGAAATTGGTCTTTTCATTTGCTTATTCCAAATATGCCCGACCAAAGTATTTCTAAAATTCTTTACACCTCTTGATTTTATTTCTTTTATCATAATTTTCCAACAATCACTCATCTTATTCGGGACGAAACTTCTATAATGGCTGTCAAATTCCAAAATTTTGTATAGAGATAATACGATTTGAAACACACAAAACCTTGTTGCGGCAATTTTATAAACTGCTGTCATTAGCGGCTTGAAATTCTTGCTTTTAAAAATTTCAATGGTTCGAGTTGAAACAACAATATCTCCAATAAGGTCATTTAAAATTTGACATGCTTCAATTGCCCGAGTGCGATCTAAATTCAAGTGTTATTCACCTCTAACGCTAAACTCATGGGGCGGTGGGGCATTTCCTGCCTATCCCGTGAAGTGGAAAGTTATGTACACGTATGTTTTATTTTTTTAATCATCGGCATATTCCCTTACCCTTATAAGAATGATAACTCTTACAGTCTCCCAATTCACAGGCCCGGATGAGGGAAGAGCAACCTTCCGGGGTGTTGCCGGAAATCATGTAAGTCAATCCCCTGCTGCGGTAAGCCAGCGCATAATCCGGTTTCAGCAATATCGCTTGATCGTAGTCCTGGATAGCCAGATGGTACTGATCCTGTCCCGCGTATTCAAGCCCTCTGGAAAAGTAAGCCGCCGCATAATCCGGTTTCAGTAATATCGCCTGGTCGAAGTCCCGGATTGCCTGCTTGGACTGGCCAAGGGTTCCATAAACATTCCCTCGCGAAATATAGTCATGGTAGTCTGGTCTCAAGAGAATGGCCCGACTATAATCCTCGATAGCACGCTCAAAAATTCGCATCGCATCATAAGCCACTGCCCTGCCTGAGTAAGCAAACGCATCATCCGGGCTCAATCGGATGGCCTCATCATAATCCTTGATGGCCTGCTGGTGCTGGCCAAGTTTTTGATAGATAAGCCCCCGGTTATTGTACCCATCCGCATCATCTGGTTTCAGTCGAATGGCTTTGTCAAAATCCTCAATGGCACGCTGATACTGGCCAAGGTTGACATAAGCAAACCCCCGGTTTCTGTAAGCATCTGTATAATCTGGTTTCAGGCGGATAGCCTCGTCATAATCCTTGATGGCCTGCTGGTGCTGTTTTAAGCGCGAATAAGCAAGCCCCCTGTTATAAGCATACGCATAATCGGTCTTCAATCGGATGGCCTGGTCGTAGTCTTGAATGGCACGTTGGTGCTGGCCAAGGCTGGAATATGCCACCCCCCGGTTATTGTAACCAGACCCCCGTTTATTGTACCCATCCGCATCATCCGGCTCCAAGCGAATGGCTTCGTTGTAGTCGCTGATGGCCTGCTGATACTGTTCAAGTTGTGCATAAGCAGCCCCCCGGTTGAGATAGGCTGCGCTATAATTCGGGTTTAGGCGGAAGGTCTCGTTCAGGTATTCAATCGCCTTTTGGGGGTCAGTGTATTTCCCATCAGCCCATAGAGAGACTGCCTTATCAAACCAGTCTATAGCTGTCAGCCCTTGGGAAGTCTCCTGAAACTGTTTCTTCAAATCCTTGCTGCTTTCCTTTTTTGCCATAAGCAGCCGGTTTTCTTTTTCAAGGATTGCAATCTTATCCAGCAGTTCCTTTTCCTTTTTTCTGGCCTGATTGAGCTGTTCCAAGTGGCTTCTGTCTTGCAAAAGTTTCTTGACTCTGCCTTCCAGGGCGGATGGATCAACAATGATTTTCACAACTACTTCAATTCCGAAGCCATCCCCGCTGACGTAGTTCTTCTGAGATACGACCTCCGATTTCAAGACGCCGGCAGTCAGGGCCAGTATTTCATCCTTGTCCACTTTTGCATCTTTCACGATGGTCAGGGCTTCGACATAAACCCCCGCCATCTCCAATGCCTCCCGTTTCGCCTTGGCAACAGCAGCAATACGAGCGTCATCGGCGGACTGACTGCCTCCGAAGGGTTGTTTGACGGTATGGGTGATGGTTTGAATTTCTCCAAGGGCTGAGACGGGAAGGAGTAACAAAACAGCCAAAAAGATGGCGAGGATAGTTTTCACAACAACCTCCTGCGATTTATCTTTTCTAAGAATTTTATTCCTTCAATATTTTGAGTTTGAGGGGTTGATAAGAATTTCTCATTATGTCCCGGTAAAATAGGGGAGATAGTCCTGATTGTCAATATAATTTGACTTCAAGATAGCGTGAGTGCCTTAAGCCTGAACAAAATTGATCCCCTCTGAAAATGGTGATAATACTCCGGCAATAAAATATCTTTTGAAGGAGGCGTCAGCTTCTTCATTTCGTTATCCTTAAGACATTTGCCTTGTCATTAAACAGGTCTTGCAAGGACATAAACCAAAGGGAATCTACTTTTCAGAACCTGATTTTTAAAAATAGACAAGCCTGCACCTTCAATAAACTCCGAGAAAGAACGGACCGTGAATTTATGATATGCCTTAAACCCTGTCAAACTTATGAGCCA
>JAPLJQ010000260.1 GCA_026388495.1 Deltaproteobacteria bacterium
GATCCTGAAACCTTTTATGGCATACCGGGGATACCACGCATTGTCCAGGCAGAACTCTTATCTTCGCATGGAAACCCTTAGTATCCGTAACGGATTCATCATGGAACCGTACGACGGCATGCCACCCATATGTATTCAAACCAATGTCAAGTCTCAGTTCTCCCCTTCCCCTGTATGGTACAATCATTTTGAATATGGGATGGAAAGGGAACGGGGATATGGCTGGCGGGAGGATCTCTTCAGGCCCGGTATCTTTGAGATTCCCGTAAAGACCGGAAGTACGGTTATCGTCTCGGCGTCTCTTTCGATCTGTCAAGGACAGTTGAAGAAGAAGTGGGAAGAGGAAGCGGCGAGGCGGGCGCATGAGATACGGGATGTTGAAAACATTGCCGAAGATTACGAGTATGAGGAAGACAGGATACACGTTCGTGACCTGATCCTTTCTGGTCGGCAATTTCTGATCAAGACGCCGTCAGGCAGGCCGACGATCATTGCAGGATACCACTGGTTTACCGATTGGGGCCGGGATACCCTTATTTCCCTACCGGGACTCACCTTCTGCAGCGGCCGGTCAAAAGAGGGAATTGCTATCCTTGCCTCCATAGGCAAACACGAGAAGGAAGGTCTTCTTCCGAATTTTTTCTCCGATCATGTGGAGGAAAATGCCTACAATACGGTGGATACGTCCCTTCTGTATTTCTGGGCCGTCCAGCAGATGCTGAAGTACACCGGCGAGGCCGAGGTGATCAGAAATGAGATATGGCCTGTTTTGAAAAGAATTCTCAGGCATTATATGGAGGGAACGCTTTTCAATATTTATATGGGTAAAAACGGTCTGCTCCATGCGGGTACGGAGGGGACTCATCTGACCTGGATGGATGCAATGGTAAACGGGAAACCTGTCACGCCGAGATGGGGATACGCCGTTGAGATCAATGCCCTGTGGTTTAACGCCGTCTGTTTTGCCGGCGAACTGGCCCGGCGGTTTAATGAGCCTGAATTTATTTTTCATGACCTGGCGCATGAAATTAAAAAATCATTTGTCGACACGTTCTGGATAGGGGGCGAAGATTATCTGGGGGATGTTTATTGTAAGGGCTCTCTGGACCGTTCCGTTCGGCCCAACCAGATTTTGGCCGTATCGCTACCCTATTCACCTCTGCATGCCGATCAGTGGCCCGGTGTGGTCAACACGGTCAGGCGGCACCTCCTGACCCCTTTTGGTTTGAGAACCCTTTCGCCTGAAGACGGGAAGTATGAAGGGCGGTACGGCGGTGACGGCTCTACTCGAGACATGGCCTATCATCAGGGTACGGTGTGGCCCTGGCTTCTGGCACAGTTTGGCGAGGCATATCTGAGAGTTGCTAAAGACAGGGCTGCTGCGAGAACCTTTCTGCTCGATTACCTGCACTCTTTTATTCGTCAGCATATACCTATGGCTGGTATCGGCTGCATATCCGAAATTTTTGATGGAGACCCTCCGCACCGACCGAATGGCTGCATTGCCCAAGCCTGGAGCTCAGCGGGATTGATCAGGCTGTATTCCATTCTCAATGAAAAAGTGTGAACGGGCGCTTTGAAACCCCAACATCATGTTATGCCGTTTTTCAGCTTCCCCGGACTTATCTTCACGCCAGTGACGATCCTCACGACCATCCCTACTCCGCAACAATGATTCCTTCACCCCCTGGACATTATTCCCGAAGGTTGTCCGGCAACGGATAAAGGGTTTTCGCTTTTTCGTTTACTTTACACGGTGATTATGCCATGATTTTACATTAAGATCGACCACGGGAATAAAGTCAGAATCATCTTCTGGAGGTAACCTCTTTAACAATTTTCAATAGACTGATCGGGCTGTTTGTCGAGAGGAGGGTTGTGGATCCATGAGAGTCCTGATGTTTGGATGGGAATTTCCACCCCATATGAGTGGTGGTCTCGGAACGGCCTGTTATGGTATCACGAAGGCCCTAACAGGGCTTGGCCACGAGGTTATTTTTGTCGTTCCGAGGCTGAAGAGCAAGGGAGATCCGTCCCATGTGGAATTGATTTCAGCCTCAGAAGTTCCTGTCCCGGTTCAATATCGTACGGAGGGTCATGTCTTTCATGGGCTGGATGTCAGGATGATTCATTCCCTTTTGAGGCCGTATCTCAATGAACATCAATACGCAGACCTTCTGGAAGATCCTGATCTCACCCACCTGACGTGGGAAAAGGACCCGAAGGAAGAAAAGAAATACCGTTTATTTGAGATTTCCGAACACTACGGACCCAATCTCATTGCCGAAGTCCTGAGATATGGAAAGGTGGCGGGTGTTATCGCTGAAAAGCAGATATTTGATGTGATCCATGCCCATGACTGGATGACGATTTTTGCCGGCATTAATGCGAAAAAGATCAGTGGGAAACCTTTGATTCTTCATGTTCACGCCCTCGAGTTCGACCGGAGCGGAGATCACGTCAACCAGGACATCTATGACATCGAAAGGCTGGGCATGTCATCGGCTGATCGTATCATTGCCGTCAGCCACTACACCAAAAACCTGATTGTCAACCGTTATGGCGTTCATCCCGATAAAATAACCGTCGTTCACAATGCCGTTTCCCGTGCTGAAGCCGGAGCGGCATATAAGGTGGAAAGGAATATTGATAAAAAAATAGTCCTGTTTCTGGGCAGAATCACTTTTCAGAAGGGGCCGGACTATTTCGTCGAGGCGGCGGCGAAAGTGCTAAAAGAGATTCCCGATGTGACATTCGTCATGGCGGGCGCGGGAGACATGATGCCCCGCATGATCAAGCGGGTTGCCGCGTTGGGAATAGGGAAAAATTTTCACTTCACCGGTTTTCTGCAGGGGGCGGAAGTCGAGCAGATTTTTACCATGAGTGATCTTTACGTCATGCCCAGCGTATCCGAGCCTTTCGGCATTTCTCCTCTTGAGGCGATGGTCTATGATGTGCCCGTCATTATTTCAAAACAGTCCGGCGTATCTGAAATCCTGCGCCACGCCCTGAAAGTGGACTTCTGGGATGTAAAAGAAATGGCCAACCAAATCATTGCCATTTTAAAACACCCGGCCCTTTCCGATGAAATTGTGGAAAGGTCCCGTGAAGAGGTGAGGAATATCCGCTGGGAAAACGCTGCAGAAAAAATAGTTGCGGTTTATCAATCCAGGAGGTGATGAATATGCCAAGTGTCTGTCTTTATTTCCAGGTCCATCAGCCCTGTCGATTGAGGCACTATACTTTTTTCGATATCGATCATAACCATGATTACGAAGACGAAGAGAAAAACCGTCTGATCCTCCATAAAGTCGTCGATAAATGTTATCTCCCCGCCAACAGGATCATGCTGAATCTGATCAGGCGGTACCGGGGAGATTTCCGGATTTCCTATTCCATAACGGGTACCGTCATCGATCAGTTGGAAAAGTACCGGATGGATGTCCTGGACAGTTTCAAGCGACTTGCCGATACGGGATGTGTCGAATTCATCAATGAAACATACAACCATTCTCTCTCCTTTCTCTTTTCTTTACGTGAATTTAAAGAGCAGGTGACGTTGCATAAGAAAAAAATGACATCTCTGTTCGGTCAGACCGGGAAGACATTTCGCCATACCGAACTGATTTATAATAATGACCTTGCAAATGTCGTGGAAAAGATGGGCTACCGGGTCATTCTGGCGGAAGGGGCGGATAAAATCCTCGGATGGCGGAGCCCCAATTATGTATATCAGCCGGCGGGATGTGAAAGCCTGAAACTTCTTTTGAGGAACTATCGGCTGTCCGATGATGTGGCCTTCCGGTTTTCCAACACGAAATGGTCTGAATATCCCCTCATGGCCGACAAGTATGCCCACTGGATCCATCATGTGAACCGCGACGGGGAAACGTTGATCAATCTTTTCATGGATTATGAAACCTTTGGCGAGCATCAGTGGCAGGAAACGGGAATCTTTGAATTTATCCGGATGCTCCCCCGGGAAATAATCAAGAATCCTGCCTTCAGATTCCAGACGCCCTCCGAAGCTGCCGGAGACCATGAACCCGTTGCCCCCCTTGATGTGCCGGATTTCGTCTCTTGGGCGGATATGGACAGGGATTTGAGCGCCTGGATGGGGAATACCCTTCAGAAAGATGCCATCCAAACCCTTTATGCTATGGAGGCGAAGGTTCGCCGCCGGAAAGACGAAAACATCCTCCGGACCTGGCGCATGTTCCAGACGTCGGACCATTTTTACTATATGTGCACCAAATACTTTGCCGACGGGGATGTCCATAAATATTTTAACCCCTATGCATCACCCTATGATGCATATATCAACTATATGAATATTCTTGATGATTTTTCCGGTACAATGGGGAAGAAAAGGAGTGTCGTTCGTGAAGCAGCGTCATGATAAAGGCTATCTGTTTGAGGTCAGCTGGGAGGTTTGCAACAAGGTTGGCGGCATATATACGGTCATAGCGAGTAAACTCAGAGAAGCGATAAAGATTTACGGGGATCGTTATATCCTCCTGGGGCCCGATCTTAAAAGCAATCTTGAATTTGAAGAAACGGATGAGGACTGCTGGACAAAGATCAGGGAAGTCACGGCCATCAAAGAAATACCCTGCCGTTTTGGCCGATGGAAAATTCCCGGTGAACCCAAGGTCATCCTCGTCGGTTTCGGAAAGAAATACGACAAGGATCAGCTCCTCTTCCGTATCTGGGAAGATTATGGCGTGGATTCCATAGCCGGCGGGTGGGATTATGTGGAACCGGTGATGTTCAGTTATGCCTGCGGCGAGGTCATTGAAACGATATATAATCTGGCCATCAGACCCCAGGAAATACCCGCTGTTGCTCAATTTCATGAGTGGATGTGCGGGGCTGGAATCCTGTGTATAAAGAAAAAGGTTCCCGAAATCGGGACGGTTTTTACCACCCATGCCACCATCCTGGGAAGGACGCTCGCCGGATCGGGCGTTGATATTTATATGGCCATGGACAATATCTCACCTCAGGGAGAAGCCTCCGCCCATAACATCAATGCAAAATACTCCATGGAAGTCGTCGCTGCGAGAGAAGCGGATTGTTTTACGACTGTCAGTGAGATCACCGCATCGGAAGCAAAAAATTTCCTCGGCAGGCTCCCCGATGTGATCACGCCCAACGGCCTGGATATGGACAATATTCCAGACCTCTCGGATCATCGGAGTCCGGCATTAAAATCCAGGGAAAAACTCCTGAAGGCGGCGTCACATTTTCTGAAAAAGGATTTTCCCGCAAGCACGAAGATCATGATCATCTCGGGCCGCTATGAGTTCCACAACAAGGGGATTGATATCTTTTTGAATGCCCTCGGTCGTCTTGACAAAGAAATGTCAGGAGATACATCCATTCTTGCTTTTCTTTTTGTTCTTGGGGGTCACACGGATTTGATCCCCGCCCTGCAGTGCGATTACACGAGACCGGAACCGGGAAATCCTCTTATTGCAACCCACAGGCTTCACTATGAGGCGTCGGATCCCATTCTGCAAACATGCAGCAGGCTGGGGCTCAGGAATTCCCAGCAAAACAGGGTCAATGTCATCTTCAGCCCGGCCTATTTAAACGGACATGACGGCCTTATCAACATGACCTATTACGAAGCCCTTTCCGGGTGTGACCTGGGAGTTTTCCCGTCCTATTATGAACCCTGGGGGTACACCCCTCTCGAAAGCGCCGCCTACGCGGTGCCCACTATCACAACGGATCAGGCCGGATTCGGCCTTTGGGTCCAGAAGACCATCGGTGAAAACGGCGGGGTGATTCTGCTGAATCGGAAAGGTCAGAGCCTCCAAGTCATTGAGGAAAATTTTTATGGAATCTTTAAAAACTTTCTCTCCTGGACCGAAAAGGAAATCCAGGACAGGCGGAAGGGCGCCCGCCACGTCGCCCTGAAGGCAAACTGGAAGGATTTCTTCAAATCCTATCTGAACGCGTATGAAAAGGCCGTTATTGTTGCCCGTGACCGATCCGAGAAGCTCTCCTCCATCTATTACAGGATGGAAAAGAAATACACCTTTGTGGGGACCGTATCGGCCCAGCCCTATTTCCGGATGTTCACAGCCGTAGCGAATCTTCCCGAAAAAATTGGCAGGCTGCGGGAACTGGCTTACAACCTGTGGTGGACATGGCACCCCAAGGCCCGCAGTCTATATATTTCCCTCGATCCCAAGATCTGGCCGGAGATGGGGAATAATCCCGTCAGAATGCTTGAAACCGTATCGTCTGAAAAGCTGATGGAAGTATCTGAGAATACAAGCTACATGAATCTGTATTCGCAGATCGTTCAGCAGTTCGATGAATACATGAGCGAGAAAACACCATCTAAAAATGTACAGGCCTCTCAGGTGATCAAATGGTCTTCCCCCATTGCCTATTTTTCAACGGAATACGGCCTCCATGAAAGCATTCCCATCTATTCAGGCGGACTGGGCACACTTTCCGGTGATCACTTGAAAACAGCAAGCGATCTGAATATCCCCCTTGTCGGGGTAGGACTCCTCTACAAGAACGGCTATTTCCGACAGGTCATAGACAAAAACGGCATCCAGATCGCGGAATATCCGGAAAACGACTTTTCCCTCATGCCCGTCCAGATCGTACGGGATGATGTGGGCAATGAGGTGCAGATATCCCTTGAACTGCCGGGACGGACCCTGTTCGCAAATTTATGGGAGGTCAAGGTAGGCCGGATTTCCCTGTACCTGCTGAATACGGATATTTCGAGAAATACCGTCCAGGACAGAAAAATAACGGAGCGCCTGTATCCCGCGGACCAGAGAACCCGGATAGAACAGGAAATTCTTCTCGGCATGGGCGGGGTCAGACTGCTTAAGAAATTAGGCGTAAGACCCCGTGTTTACCACATCAATGAAGGACATTCGGCCTTTCTCATTTTCGAGCGTATCTCGGATCTGATGACGGAAGAAGGGCTTTCCCTGGATGAGGCCATGGAAGTGGTTCGCGGCAGCACCGTCTTCACAACCCATACGCCCGTGGAAGCCGGTAATGAAAGGTTCCCAAAAGATTTAATGGAACATTATTTTACCGGTTTCGTCAAAAGAACGCAAATGTCCTGGGCGCAGCTCTGGGAACTGGGACGAAAAGAAATTGGCGAAGACAAACCTTTTTTCATGACGATTCTTGCCTTCAAAATGTCGCACATCAGCAATGCCGTAAGCCGGGTTCACGAAGACGTTTCAAGGCGCCTGTGGCGTGACGTATGGAAGGGTTTTAATATGTCCGATGTTCCCATCCGCCATATCACAAACGGGGCTCATACCCTGTCTTATATTGCACCGAGAATGAAGACCCTTCTTGACACATATCTGGGTGACGAATGGGAAACGAACGCCGCAGACCCGGAAATCTGGGAACGGGTGCAGGATATACCGGATTCTCAATTGTGGGACATGAGATATGAGCTGAAGCAGAAAACCATCAATTTCCTGAGAGAATATCTTTCCAAACACTGGGTAAAATACGGTTATTCAAAGACATGGCGGGAGGAATTTTTCTCAAAGATCAACCCCGCAGGCCTCATTATCGGATTTGCACGGCGATTTGCACCATATAAGAGATCCGATCTGATTCTGTCGGATCTGGACCGGTTGGAAAGAATATTAAATCATCAGAACCGACCCGTTCATATCATCTTTGCAGGAAAGTCCCATCCGAACGATGAAATGGGAAAAAATATGATTAAAAGCGTTATCGATATCTGCAAGGATGACAGGTTCAGAGGCAAAATCTTTTTCCTTGAGGACTATGACATTCACGTTGCCCGTTATCTGGTTCAGGGTGTGGATGTATGGCTGAATACGCCGAGACGACCTTACGAAGCAAGCGGCACAAGCGGTGAAAAGGTCGTAGCAAACGGGGTTCTGAACCTGAGCGTATCCGATGGATGGTGGTGTGAAGGATATGACGGGACCAACGGCTGGACCATAGGACCCGTCGTTAGAGGATATTCCGAAGAGCGGGTGAATGCCGATGAGGAAGACGGGCAATCCCTTTATTCCCTCCTTGAGAATACGGTCATTCCCACCTTCTACAGCAGGGAAATATCCGGACTGCCCGAAAAGTGGATCAGTATGATCAAGAGGTCCATACAGACCCTGATGCCGAAATTCAACACACAGAGAATGCTGCTCCAGTATTACCACGACATCTATCTGCCAACGGCAATCAGGGAACACGATCTATTCGAAGATTCGTACAGGATGGCAAAGGATCTTGCAGACTGGAAGCGTAAAATTCCCATGCGCTTTTCCTCTCTCAAGCTGTTAGATGTCAGTATCGAGGGCATTCACGGAGATACCGTCCTGGTTGAGCAACCCCTGAACGTCAACGCAAGGATTGATCCCGGGAAGATGGAAGCGGATGAAATCCTCGTGGAACTGCTGATCGGCAGAAAAGACGGTTATGAGTTTAACGGCGTACTGGATTGCGTCCCTCTGAAAGTGGCGGACACGACATCGGATGGCGTCCTGACGTTTTCCGTTGAATACATCGTGAAACAGAACGGACCGTACTACTACGGCGTTCGGGTCCTGCCGTACCATAAGCGCCTCGCATCCAGGCAGGAGACGGGCCTGATCCTCTGGGCGTGATCATGATGGACCTGGAAATCATTGATTAAACCTGCACGAACGATAAATAAACTTACCAGCGGCGCACCTGTCACCATCGTGGCTCTCGGCGATTCCTTAACACAGGGATGGATGGTCTCAACGGGTTATCTCGATTTTCTGAACGAAATGCTTCACACAAAATTTCCACAAATAAGACTTAAACTCATCAACAGCGGCATACCGGGAGATACGGCAGATTCCGGCCTTTACCGCCTGAAGTGGGATGTTCTTCATTACAGCCCCGATTGCGTTTTCATACAATACGCCATCAACGATGCCTTTTCAGGATTTACAGAACAGCACTTTAAAAGCAATATCAAAGGGATCATCGATGGGATCAGGGAAAACGGCGATGCAGACATCGTTCTCATAACCTCCGGATATATCGGCGATAATGAGGATAACCGCCATGTTGAAGGATATTATAACCAGCTTGAAGCGCTGGGGGGGGATTACAGCATTCCCGTTGTACAGACGCATGAGTACTGGAAAAAGAAAATCAGGGAAGGCATGGTCTTCGGGTCTTTGGTGCAGTATGATGCTGTGCATCCCACAGAGGAGGGCTACAGGCTCATGGCAGAGGCCGTCATGGACCTTTTTTGAAATGATTCAGACCCTATCGCCCGAAGACCGTGAGAGTTTCGTGATCGCCCTGGAAAATCTGAAGCAGACTGTCCGGAACAAGCTGGATACGGCATCGCAACCGAGCAAAAATCCGGCATGAAAATGATCGGCAGTGTAGTTATTACATTAATTATATCAAGCTGTTAAGACGGTTGAATGCATTCAACTACAAACCCAGGCACAAAGGTGCAGGCTGTATTTTGGCAGTTATTTGGATACAAGAAGAAATGCGTAAAACTTGGACAGCTTATTTTTTGCGGCTTACTTCCGGTACTACACAAATCGGCGCCCTTGAAAAAAATGCTTGATTACAAGGAGGAAATGATGAAGAAGAAAATGATTGCTGTCTTAGTGATGATTGCGTGCGCGACCATGCTGCTCAATGCATGCGCAGTCCAGAGACCAACACCACAGGCTCAGAATAATCTTTTACAGTTGGAACAAAAGACATAAGAAACCCCATCATCTGAGCTTCCTTCGCTCGGAAACAAATGGCTCACTCTCTGAGTGATTAGCAGATCATTCTGCGGTCAAAGGGAGAGCTGTTCCTTCACTTCACATCAGTCACTTCAGGGGGATTCTCGCGGAGCAGGGTGAGAGTGACCCTCTTTCCCCCGGGGGCGTCATTGTATCGCTTCTGTAAGATTGACGGGACCGTCTGCTGGATTCGGGGGATGCACATTGCGAGGAAACAATACAATAACGAGCAAACGCCGCAGTTGATAGAGGCGAAAAAGAATTAAATCCATTACTGGTGAAGATTAATGGTAGGTCCAGTCTAACGAAGGAGGATTATCTAAA
>JAPLJQ010000240.1 GCA_026388495.1 Deltaproteobacteria bacterium
GAGGCAATTCCACGGGTCAAGGTTTCTGTTTTTAATTTTGGTACGGTGAATATGGAAGCCTCAGGTTATGGAACCACGGTGACCAACATGCTGATGAATTCCCTCGGTGCTGAACATTCCCTATACCTGCTTGATCGCAAGGAACTTGAATCGTTTTTAAACCTGAACGACCTCCAACAGAATGATAACCTGGACAATGTTGTCAATGTAGGAACAAGATTGGGTCTTAATGTGATCGTCGTCGGCAGCGTCGAGAAGAAAGGTTCCATCATTGCCATCAACTGCAAGGTAATCCACATCGAGCAGAAAAGACCCATCTTGAATACGCAGCTGAGATCTCTCGGTGATGCGGGATTGGTGAATGAAATCCGAAAACTCACCGCTCTGATCACGACGACCATATCAAGTATGGCCTTGAAACAAAAAGACGGAGAAGATAAAACGGCCATCAAAGGACCAGGGGGTATGCAGAAGCGAGCGGGAAACAAGCGCGTGTTTCTGAACTGGGATGAGCCGCCCGGGATGGCGGCGTCGGGGTACGAAATATTCCGGAGCAATGCGGAATCCGGGCCATTCGCGAGAATTGCCCAGGTCACGCAACCTGAATACCTTGATCAGGACCTGGATAGAAATACGACCTATTACTACAAGATCAGGGCGTTCAATAACAGGGGACTTCGGAGTGATTTTTCATCGGTCATATCTGCCGAATCGGCATTGACCCCCAACCCTCCCATGATTCTGAAGGCGGAGGGGCATATCAGGAGTATTCAGCTCACCTGGTCTCCAAGTCCTATGGCGAGTGAGGATCCCCTGAAGTTAACGGGCTATAAACTCTATCGGGCCAAGGTACAGCAAGGCCCCTACAGGGAAGTAGCCAACGTTCTCGGAACGGACCTCGGTATCGGTGCGGACGCCTCAACAACCCTCGATAAATTGTTTAAGGTGAGTTATCTGGGGAAGGGTCTCGCGGACGGGGAAGATTATTATTATAAATTGACCGCCTATAATGAAAAAAATCTGGAAAGCGATTTTTCTTCGTTCATTAAAGGAACGACGCTATCTGTTGTGAACGGCCTGACTGTGCAGGGAGACATGATCAGGGAAATAAAATTAACATGGAATTTCATTGATGCGCCATTTATTAAAGGGTATTACATATACCGAAGCACATCGGAAACCGAGGGTTTCACAAAAATAAAAAAGATCGATGCCCCTTCATCGGAAAAGAAGATCAATTATACAGACAAAGAGGGATTGGGTGATAAAACCAGGTACTATTATCGAATAACCGCCTTTGAAGAATCGGATCTGGAGACATCTCCCTCCGTTACCGTATCTGCCGTTACAAAGGGTAAGCCGCCAACGCCGCAGGGTTTGAAGGCCCAGAGCGGACAGGTTAAAAAGGTTGACCTGACATGGACGGCAAGTCAGCAGGAAGAGATAGAAGGTTATAACCTGTACTGGTCCAAAGAAAAGACGGGGAAATATGTCCTGCTCAAGAGGATTGACGGCAGGGCTGCGAATAGTTTTACTCACGGCGATGGTTATGAAAAACTTGAGGATAACAAGACCTATTACTACACCATGACGTCATTTAATAAGGTGGATGTAGAAAGTGAACTTGCCGGGACGGCAGCCGCGACCACAAAGCCGAGACCTGTGAAAACGTCCGGGCTGAAGGGGGAAGCCCTTAAGGTAAAGGTTGTTCCTCTCTCCTGGACAGCAAATCCCGAAAAAGGCATTGTTTTCTACCATGTCTATCGAAGCAGCGGTTCAAAGGATGACTTTTCCAGAATTGCGAAGGTGGAGGGAAAGAACAACTATATCGATAAGGAACTGAAGGATGGATATACCTACCATTATAGAATTCAGGCTGAGGATAAGGATGAATTGATCAGCGACTTTTCCGATTCCATCAG
Source organism: Deltaproteobacteria bacterium (assembly GCA_026388495.1). Classification (GTDB taxonomy): domain Bacteria; phylum Desulfobacterota; class Syntrophia; order Syntrophales; family UBA2185; genus JAPLJQ01. The sequence continues at coordinate 1,923 of JAPLJQ010000240.1, forward strand.
TGTCCAGACCAAACCAAAGCCACAAAAACCTTCGGGTCTCGCTGCTGATGTCCGTGAAGGGAAGGTTGACCTTGCCTGGAAGGCGGTAAGTGAATCCGATGTCACCCATTATGTCGTTTATGAAAAGAGATTTTTCGGCCTTGAGAAGATCGACATTGCAAAGAAGACAACCTTCGGTGAAGCAGGCCCCGCAAAGGGAAAAAATAAGACGTACGCCGTTACATCGGTTGACAGGGATGGCCTGGAAAGTGATCCCAGCGACGAAGTGACGGTAGTCGGCAGATAGAAATGCGAGGTAACGTCAAGAAGAAATTCGGGACGTCCAGCATATAAAAATGGAGGTGATCATGATGGCCTTTTGGCAACCGGTCGGCCTGCGGCGCGGCTTAAGAGCACGAGTATGTGGAGGTATTTACAAGAGCATCCTGACAATCTTTATCGCTTTATCGTTTATTTTTTGGGGTCAAGTATCATTTGCAGCGGATATTTCCGGAAAATATCAGATTGTTGCAGGCAGTGATGACAAGGCCTACCTTGTGGATACAGCAACAGGCGCCGTATGGGTTCTGACTTATCGTACAATGCCTACGGGACGGGAACCTATCGCAATTCCCTACAAATTCATAAAGATATCCCCTAAAAACCAGCATGAGTTCCTGGTTGAAAGCACGACAGGCGCCTCCATTCCTGTGGGTGAGACCAAATAATGCTACATCAAAAGAATCAAGCCTTTTTTGGGAGGCCTCATATGAGAAAGGGATTTAAAAGACTATTTCTTTTCCTGTTGTTGCCCTTACTGATTTTATCCCAGAGCTGCGTCGTGGCTACCAAGGGAACAGTAATTTCGCCTCAGATCCGGGACATGTTTAAAGGGGAATACAAGGTTGATCCGTATATGGAAAAACACATACCGAAGACGATTGCCGTACTTCCCTTCTTGAATCAGGCGGAGAGTAAAAAAGGTTCTGATGAGGTTCGCAAGGGTTTTTACAACCATTTCAGTTCCATGCCTTTCAAGGATATGGAACTCTACCGTGTGGATAACCTGCTTAGGAAAGCAGATCTTACGGATCCCACGATTATATTCAAAAAATCCCCGAAAGATCTGGGCAATATCCTGGGTGTGGATGCCGTTGTTTATGGCGAGATTTCCAATTTCGACAAACTGTTTGCCGTCGTCTATTCTCAGGTATCCGTCGGCGCCGAGATCAAAATGTACGATACGAAAACGGGAAATTTTCTTTGGAGCGGCAAGCACACGGTGAGAATCCACGAAGGGGGCATTTCCGCTTCTCCCATTGGGCTCATAGCCACCATTGTTGCGACAGCCATGAATGTTAGAGACATACAACTTCTAAGGGCCTGTGACGACCTGTTCCGGGATATGGTCAAGACAATCCCTGCACCCACCATCGCTGAGGCGCTGAGACCGCCCGTGATCACCCTGCTGACGCAGGACACAAAGAATCTCCCGAAGAAAGCGGGTGATGAAATCAGGGTCGTTATCCAGGGTACACCGAAGATGCAGGCCTACTTCAATATCGGTGATTACAAGAAGAATATCGATATGCAGGAAATCGAACCGGGCGGGTATCTGGGCACCTACAAGGTCATTCCCGGCGATAATGTAACGAAGGCAATGATTACGGGTTATCTAAGAGTCGGAGATGATTTGGGAAATACGACCGAGTGGGTTGACGCCGTCGGAACGGTAACCCTCGATACCATCCCGCCGGACAAAGTGAAGAATATAAAAAGTGTCGGAAGAAATACCATCACCCTCCTGGGCTGGGGAAAATCATCCGCTACCGATCTCTCCGGATATAGAATCTATCGCAGCAACACCCCTTTAAGCGGCTTCCAGATAATTTCAAAAACGGAGTTTAATGAATACCGGGATGAAAAGCTGGTCAATGCCCAAAAGTACTACTATCAGGTTACAGCGGTTGATCTGGCCGGCAATGAAAGCGAGCCGTCGGACACCATTGTCGGAATGCCGGTGGCCCCGGGGCCGACACCGGTATCCGGCGCCATCGAGTCCGACACGACATGGTATGCCGGTGCAAGTCCTTATATTGTTGAAAATACCGTTATCATAAAGGACAAGGCGGCGCTCACCATTGAGCCGGGAACGGAGATCCGTTCGAAAGGGGGGGCGCTTGTCATTGAAGGACGCCTGAATGCCCAGGGAGACGAGGAGCATATCACCGTATTCGACGCAGCAGAAGGTGGGAAATCCTGGGACGGCCTTCTTTTCAAAAATGTAAAGGATAAGGAAAATCTGCTCAAGTATTGCCGCATAAAGAGCGCCGTCACAGGAATCACCTGCCAGGCCTCTTCGCCTCGCATAGAATCCTGTGAATTGACGGACAACGGAACTGCCGTCAAGATTCTCGGGGCGTTTTCCAAAGGCCAGGTGGTCAAAAATACGATCCGCAAGAACAGGGAAACCGCCATTCTGATTGCAGACGGGGCGCAACCCACACTCTCAGATAACAAAATCCAGGATAATTTGAAGGGAGGGGTTCTCATCCAGTCTGCCGCCCCTGTGATTCTTTACAATGGAATTATGCGGAATCAGGGGTCAGGCATCGTGGTGCAGAAAAGTCAGGCCGCAATCACTGGAAACAATATCACGGACAACAAGCCGTTTGATATGACGGGTGAAATGTCGGGAGAAGCGGTCAATGCCCTGAACAACTGGTGGGGCAGCGCCAAGGGCCTGGAAATCCTCTCCGGAATTCAGGGGAAGATCGATATCAAATCGGTGCTGAATGCGCCCTATCCCGAAGGGAAACCTGTCGAACTTCCGATCCTTTCCCAGATGCTGGGCGGTACGGTCAAAGGAGACGGATTCCTCATTATGTCCAACAGTCCATACAGGGTATCAAAGGATGTGGTGATTGACGGCGGTGCAACGCTCTACATTGAACCGGGGGTCGCCATCCTGTATGACCAGAATACATCCATTATCACGGAAGACGGTGGCATTGTAGCCAAAGGGACGAAAGAACACCCCATCATCTTCACCGCATCAGGCGCGTCACCCTCGCCCGGCTTTTATGCCAATGCCGTGAAGTTTAAAGGGAAAGGAACGAAAGTAAACAGTTTTTTCACCTACTGTGTCGTTAAATATGCCGACACGGCTTTTGATATACATTACGGCACGCCGGAGATTTCCTACTGTCATATTGCGAAAAACGCCCAGAGCGGGGTATTCTGTCGCAACGATTCGGCTCCGAAAATTTCCTACTGCACCTTTACGGAAAATCTTGGGGAGGGGGGGATCAAGGCTGTGGGAATGTCCAGGCCAAAGGTTAATTACAACAATTTCATAAAAAATGACATTACGGATATTCAGGCCTTTTCCACCATACGGATAGACGCGACAAACAACTGGTGGGGAAAGGCGCCGCCCGATGAGAGAAATATCTTCAAGAACAATGATGACAGCATCAATGTGACGCCATGGCTTACGACGCCCGAGGACAAGGTTTTTATGGAGAAGAAGTAATAACAGTTGTGCTGATTTCCCGGTTGAAACCTTCCGGGTATTTTGTTAATCTAATCTTCCATGGAATTTCACAAAGAAGCGTTGTAAATGGAAGTATAGAGGATAAACGTCCTGAACCTTTATGAGGAGGAGATTATGAAGTCAAAAATTATCGTTGCAGTCTGTATGATGGTATCCGTGGTTTTTCTGTGTACCGGGTTGGGTTTTTGTCAGGAAAAGGTGAGCGGTTCGGAGTGGACTCAGATCATCGAGCAGATGGGGGATAAAGGAAAGATTAACTGGACGGCGGGGTATATTGAAGCTTTAGGAATCGGCGCCCCTCCGGAGAGATATATCGGCAAACCCCAGGCCCGTCCCATGGCCTTGAGGGCAGCCAGGGTTGATGCGTATCGAAATTTGTTAGAGGTGACAAAAGGCGTTCGTGTCGATTCGACGACGGTGGTTAAAGATTTTACCGTAGAGAGTGATGTCATCAGAGCCTCGGTTGAAGGACTCGTTAAGGGCGCCAAGGTTGTCAACCAGGAATACATGTCTGACGGAACGGTGGAAGTGACCGTAAGAATGCCCATTGCCGGTGGTTTTTCTCAGATTATTATTCCCAAGGCCCTTGAGAAGAAACCGGAAGTAGCTCCTCCTGCCGCTCCTCCGGCAGCGCCGGCGCCGGCAGGCGTCATTTTCACCGGGATGGTTATTGACGCCCGTGGCATTCAGGCGAGGCCGGCCATGTCTCCCCGGATTCTTGATGAAAATGGCAAGGAAGTCTATGGTTCCATGAACGTGGATCGTGAATATGCCGTTCAGCAGGGCATGAGCGGTTACGCAAGGGATCTTACCGCGGCCCAGAGTAACCCCAGGGTAACGAACAATCCCGTCAGCGTTAAAGGCGTCAAAACGGAAGGACCGGGTCGATCGGATATCGTCATCAGCACTGCGGATGCGGAAAAGATCAGGTCTGTTTCCGATAATTTGAGTTTCCTGAAAAAATGCCGGGTCATGATTGTGCTGGATTGATCCGGGGGAGTTGGCATTCCTTGATTAACATTTGACCGCAGCCACCTTTAAATATGGGGCTGCGGTCTTTTCGTATGCATGAGAGACTTCGAAAATCAACGCTCGATGTCATTCAGGATTTATCCCTTCGGTCGAAATGACGGGGCAGGTATTTGTCAAAGATCTCAATGAATGTTTGTATCTTAAGAGGGTATTCATTTTGTCGGGGAAAATAGTTGTTCTGCCGGAAGAGTTGACCCGTAAAATTGCAGCAGGAGAGGTTGTTGAGCGGCCTGCTTCCATTGTCAAAGAGCTTCTGGAAAATGCCATCGATGCCGGTGCGACGGATATTACCGTTCATCTGGAGAGGGGTGGATGCGGGTCCATACGGATTGTCGACAATGGCGAGGGGCTGGACGCCATGGATGTTCCTCTGGCTTTTGAGCGTTATGCGACGAGCAAAATATACCAGTTTGACGACATTTACAAGGTGGCCTCTTATGGATTCAGAGGAGAGGCCCTTCCCAGTATCGCTTCCGTTTCCCGTGTCGAGATGATCACGAGAAAGCGATCGTCCCTGTCGGGGACAAAGATCACTGTTGAAGCGGGACAGGTTAAAATGATTTCGGAGGCGGGCTGCCCTGTCGGCACATCTGTTTTTATCAGCCGGATTTTTGATCCTGTTCCCGTCCGTAAAAAATTCCTGAAAACGGATACAACGGAGCAGGGGCATTGCATGGATGTGATCACGAAAATGGCCTTGGCTCATACCGGCGTCAGAATGAGGGTTACGGCCAATGGGAAGGACGTGTTGAATATTCCCGCCACGGAGGACGAATCGGAGAGGGCATCTCTCATCCTCGGAATGGATAGCGTCAGGAACATGCTTCCTGTGAAGCTGACAAAAGGGGAGATGACCATCAGCGGCTTCATTTCCAGACCCGAGCAGACGCGCTCCGGCACAAAGCACCTGTATTTTTATGTAAACAGGAGATACGTAAGAGATTACCTTTTGAATCATGCCGTCATGACGGCATACAGACGACTGATTGAGGCGAAAAGATATCCCTCCGTCGTTTTGTTTGTTGATCTTCCTCACCATGACGTTGACGTCAATGTCCATCCCGCAAAGATGGAGGTCCGTTTCAGGAACCCGCGAAGTATTTATGATATGACCGTTGAGACGCTCGTTTCTGCGTTGGCCAGTATTTTGCCGGGTGTAGCGATGCCGGTTTCTGCAGGCCTTCCGGATGAAGGAACCCGACAATATCCTGCGGGGTACAGGATGAGAGTGGAGGAAGCGCTGAAACGATACACCCTTTCCTCGGGTCATGGGAAACTCTTTTTCCATCAGGGGCTCGTCCATTCCGAGAAGCGTCATCCTGAAGGGGAGGATTTTGATGGACGGGACGAAGAGACGATGAACCACCCCGGTGTGCCTGGAGGAAGCCTTGTTTTTTCGGATCTTGATTATCTGGGGCAGGTTGCGGGGACGTATCTCGTTTTTTCTTCCCCCGAGGGATTGACGATTGTGGATCAACATGCTGCTCATGAAAGAGTCCTTTTTGAGAGAATCAAAGATGGCTCTCGCAGGGAAGGGGATAAGATAATCAGTCAGAGGTTGCTGATTCCGGAAGTGGTGAGCCTTTCTGCCGCTGATTTTACTTTTTTGTCGGAATGTCTGGATATCCTTGAAGCTACGGGTATGGAAGTGGAACCGTTCGGGGGAAATGCTGTTGTTGTAAAATCCATGCCCGTCATGTTGTCACATGTGCAACCAGTCGAAATGATTCTGGACTTTCTTGATGACTTTTCCGGTGAGGAAAGGCGGATGAATGTTCAGGGAAGAAAAGACATGATTTTCGCATTTCTGGCTTGCAAGGGAGCCGTCAAGGCGAATCACTGCCTTTCAGCCTCGGAAGTCTCTGCACTATGTCAGGATCTGGATAAAACATCGTTTTCCGCCACATGCCCCCATGGAAGGCCTGTCCATGTTTTATTCGAGTTAAAAGATCTGGAAAAGATGTTTAGGCGAAAATGAAAGGGCGCCCCTTCGATGATAACCCCGGGATCTAAACCGCGCCTGATTGCCATCGTCGGTCCGACAGGCGTGGGCAAAACGGAAATGGCCGTCAAGCTGGCTTCTGACTGGCATGGCGAAATCATCAGCGCTGACTCGATGCAGGTCTACCGGATGATGGATATAGGCACGGCTAAACCCTCCCTCGAAGAAAGAGCACTGGTCAGACACCATCTGGTTGATATCGTGGATCCCGATGAACCGTTCAATGCAGCCGCATTCATCCGAATGGCTGGAGAAATCATTGCGGTGTTGCATGCCGAAAAAAAACCCGTCTTTGTCGTCGGCGGGACCGGATTGTATATTAAGGCCCTGTTTGGTGGTCTTTTCAAAGGGCCCGACGCGGATAAACGAATCAGGGATTTTTATCGGCAGGAGTTACAACGTCACGGGAAAGCGTACCTTTATGGCAAGCTGAAGGAAAAAGATGAACAGGCTGCTGTCAGAATCGATGCAAATGATACGGTCAGAATCATCCGGGCTCTTGAAGTCCTGGAGTTGAGCGGCGAGTCCATCGTAAAAAAGCAGAAAACCCATGACTTCGGCGATGTCCCTTATGAAAGTCTCAAAATCGGCCTCAGGCTTGAGCGGGAGACTCTGTATGACAGGATCGACGAAAGGACGGACGGAATGATCCGGGAAGGGCTTATGGAAGAAGTGGAGGGACTTATTGACAGAGGTTATCATGAGAACCTCAAGCCCATGCAATCTCTGGGATATAAGCACATGGTCAGTTGTATTAAAGGAACCCATCCGCTGGAGGAAGGGATCAGAATGATGAAGCGTGACACGAGACGTTACGCAAAGCGTCAAATGACCTGGTTTGGAGCGGACAGGGAGATCGAATGGATCACTCCGTCCGATGCCGGTATTGCGATGCGGCGAATAGAGTCGTTTTTGTCCCAATGACCAGATTTGAGACCCGGGTTTCTTCCCGGGGTTGGCATTTTCACCTTCACGTTGGAAGGGTCAGCCCGGTTGTGAAATATCTTGACTTCGGGTTGGTATAAAGTTAATTAAATGCACGTTTTTTATCTGTAAGACCAGGTGTAGAAAAGATCCCCTGGCCTCTTTGTTTAACCGATTTCGATGAAAGGAGAGAGTTATGAATCGCCAGATGAAGTATCGCAGTTTATTTATGTTTCTCGTTTTCGTTGCTGTAGGAGCCCTGGTTATCTCCTGCGCTCCCAAAGCGGCAAAACCTGTTGGTGAGATGGATACACCGGAACATCATTTCTATACAGGCGTGAAATTGCTGGATCAGGGAAAGTATGCCGCGGCCCAGATGGAATTCGACAGGTCCATTCAGCTCGCCCCAAAATTTTCAAAGGCTTATGCGGGCAATGGTCTCGTGAAAGCGTATCAGGGGGATTCCAAGGGCGCCTTCGAAGTGATGAAACAGGCATGGAAGTATGCAAAACAGGACGACGAAACGGTTTTTGTGCATGTCTGCAAGATCAGACTCTATACCATGGGAAAACCGGACAAGGATTGGCTCAATGATGCGTTAAGCGAGCTTGAGGCCGCCATAAAGATCGATCCTAAATCGGCTGCCGCTTATTATTTTGCGGGTCTGGCTCAGAAATCGGCGCTGAACTTCGAAAAGGCCGGCCAGATGTTCAAGCAAGTAATTGATATCAATAAAGATTATGTCGCGGTTGCGGACGTTGAATGGAATCTGACTCAGAAGATTCAACGAGCCATGCCGGGAACCGTTGCCGGAAAGAAGATCGCCATCGTCGAACGAATCACGAGAGCGGACGCGGCCGCCCTGTTTATGGAAGAGTTGAAAATTGATGTCCTCTATAAGAAGAGAACACCCAAGACCTTCGATACAGCGTTTAAAGACCCTGAAAAAGCCAAGACCGCTTCAAGCGCAGCGCCGGCGACAGCCGCGGATATTGCAGGTCATCCCCTGAAAGTGGATATTGAAGGGATTCTCGCAATCGGCGTTCGGGGGCTGGAGGCCTATCCGGATGGTACGTTCCGTCCCAATGAATTCGTAGACCGGGCGACCTATGCCATGATGATCGAGGATATCCTGATCAAAGTCACGGGAGATAACGCCCTGGCGACAAAATTCATTGGCAGTGTATCTCCGTTTCCCGACCTGAGAGCGGATCTGCCCTATTTCAACGCTGTCATGGTGGTGACATCGAGGGGCATTATGCAAGCAAAAGACCTTACCACGGGTGAATTTGCGCCTCTCAATCCAGTGCCCGGGGTGGACGCCCTCTTGATTATCAGGAAAATCAAGGAAGAATTAAAGTTTTTCTAATGGAGTCCCGTAATGGCTGAAATGTCATTGAGCAAGGTTTATGAGCCCCGTGAATCGGAGGCGAAGTGGTACCGATACTGGCTTGATAACGGTTTTTTCAGAGCCGAAGATACGAGTTCCAAGAAACCGTTTTCCATCGTGATTCCACCCCCCAATGTGACAGGGATGCTCCATATGGGGCATGCCCTGAACAATACCCTTCAGGACGTGATCATCAGATACAAAAGGATGCAGGGTTTTAATGCCCTCTGGATGCCGGGAACAGACCATGCCGGAATCGCCACCCAGAATGTTGTGGAACAGGAACTGGCGAAGGAAGGGGTCACCCGGCATGATCTTGGACGGGAAAAGTTTATTGAGCGGGTGTGGGAATGGAAAGAAAAGTACGGCGGGGTGATCACAAACCAGCTCAAGCGTCTCGGGTGTTCGTGTGACTGGTCCCGGGAATGTTTTACCATGGACGAGAATCTCTCCAGGGCCGTCCTGGAGGTCTTCGTGCGTCTGTATAACGGGGGGCTGATTTATCAGGGCGATTACATCGTCAACTGGTGCCCCCGTTGTCACACGGCCATATCGGATCTCGAGGTAGAATATAAGGAAGAACAGGGTTTTCTCTGGCATGTCCGGTATCCCTACGTTGAAGGGAACGGAGAGATTGTTGTGGCCACAACCCGCCCGGAGACCATGCTGGGTGATACGGCGGTTGCCGTCAACCCCGATGATGCACGTCATAAAGATAAGGTCGGACAATCGGTCATTCTTCCCCTCATGAACCGGAAAATTCCCGTTATCGCTGATCATTATGTGAGTGTGGAATTTGGTTCCGGGGCGGTAAAGATCACACCGGCCCATGATCCCAACGACTTTGCCGTTGCCGAGAGACATGGTCTTGAAATCATTAAAATCATGGACGGCAGCGCTGTTATTAATGAAAACGGCGGCGCCTACCGGGGACAGGATCGCTATGTTTGCCGGGAAAACGTGGTCAGGGACCTGGAATCAGGGGGTTATCTAGTCGGCAGGGAACCTTATGTCCACAACGTCGGGCAGTGTTACCGTTGTAAATCCCATATTGAACCCATGGTGTCACGGCAGTGGTTTGTAAAGATCAAACCCCTGGCGAAAACGGCAACAGCTGCAGTTGTCAAAGGCAAAACAAAGATTCTGCCGCCCATGTGGGAAGGCACCTATTTTGAGTGGATGAACAATATCCGGGACTGGTGCATTTCGAGGCAAATCTGGTGGGGTCACCGGATACCCGTCTGGTATTGTGACAATTGCGGGCAAATGATTGTCTCAACCGTCGATCCCGATTCATGTTCCGAGTGCGGCAATAACAAGCTCAGGCAGGAAGAAGACGTTCTGGATACCTGGTTCAGTTCCGCCCTCTGGCCTTTTTCAACCCTCGGATGGCCGGATAAGACACCTGCTCTGAAAACATTTTATCCCACATCCCTTCTCGTGACGGGATTTGACATTCTCTTCTTCTGGGTCGCAAGAATGATGATGATGGGTCTGTATGCCATGAAGGAAGTCCCCTTCAGGGATGTATATCTCCACGCCCTCGTTCGTGATGAGAAGGGGGAGAAAATGAGTAAATCCAAGGGGAACAGCATCGATCCGATCGAAATGATCGATAAATACGGGACGGACGCCTTCAGGTTCACCTTGGCGGCGTTTACCGCTCAGGGCAGGGACGTGAAAATGTCCGAAGAGCGGATTGAAGGATACAAGTATTTTGTCAACAAAATATGGAATGCCACCCGTTTTTCCCTGATGAACCTGGAAGATTATCCGGGAGAAGGGGTATCCGTCGGAAGAAATGAGGCATCTTTACCAGACCGCTGGATCAGACATCAGCTCAACAGAACGGTTAACGAGGTTGTGAAAAACCTTGATGAATATCGTTTTAATGAAGCCGCCGCCGCTGTTTATCAGTTTGTCTGGCATGAGTTCTGTGACTGGTACCTTGAATTGATCAAACCAACCCTCTACGGCAAAGGTGATCCGGCACAGAGGCAGGCCACCCAGAAAACGTTGTTTACCGTTTTAAAGAATTCTATTAAACTGCTTCATCCTTTCATGCCTTTTGTAACCGAGGAAATATGGCAGACACTGACCAGGGAC
>JAPLJQ010000041.1 GCA_026388495.1 Deltaproteobacteria bacterium
AAATACTTCGTCATCGGCATGCAGCGCCCCTCCACCCGCTCATACTGGAAGATTCCCTACCTCAACCTGGGCATCGCCCCCGTAGAGGCGGAAGACCCGGAGGTCGTCCCCCTGATCGCCCGCTGCGTCAAGGAGAAAAAGACTCTCACGGCCACCTTCAACCACGACGCCCTGTGTCTTGCCGACGTGGTGGTGGTGGACGTCCAGTGCGATTATTTCAAGGAAACCCTCGGGAACTGCCGGAATGGCCACGCCGATATCGCCGCCCTGGAAGACAGCATGCGGATCATCGGGGAAAAAATCGGGAAGGATTGCCTGGTCCTGATTGAAACCACCGTCCCCCCCGGAACGACGGAGTATATCGCCTACCCCATCATGAAAAAGGCCTTTGAAGCGCGGGGGATCGCGTATGAGCCCCTCCTGTCGCACTCCTTCGAGCGGGTCATGCCGGGCCGCCATTACGTAGCATCCATCCGCGACTTCTGGCGGGTGTGCAGCGGAATCAACGAAGAGGCGCGGCGGCGGGTAAAAACCTTCCTCTCCGACGTCATCAACGTGGATAAATTCCCCCTCACCGTTCTGGACCGCCCCATCGAAAGCGAAACCTGCAAAATCGTGGAGAACTCGTACCGCGCCACCATCCTGGCCTACCTGAACGAGTGGAGCACCTTTGCCGAACGCAACGGCGTGGATCTCGTCAAGGTTCTCGACGCCATCCGGATGCGCCCGACCCATTCCAACATCATCTTCCCCGGCCCCGGAATCGGCGGTTATTGTCTTCCCAAAGATGGCGGCCTCGGCGTCTGGGCTTATCATACCCTCATGGGATTCGACGACGATATCTTCAAAATCACACCGCTTGCCATCGACATCAACGATACCCGTGCTCTCCACGCCGCCGAGCTGGTCCGCGACGCCCTGCGCAACATGGGCAAAATCGTCGCCGCCTCAAAGATCGCCGTTCTCGGCGCCTCCTACCGGGAAGACGTGGGCGACACCCGCTACAGCGGCTCCGAAATCCTCGTCCGCAAGCTCGCGGAGATGGGGGGGGAAACCGTTGTGCACGATCCCTATGTCAAACACTGGTGGGAGTTTGAAAAGCAGGACTCCTACCCTGCCCTCGGCCAATCCCGGTCGCGGCTCTTCCGGAACCAGGACAAACTGACGGAGCTCCGGGTTCAAAAGGACCTCACAAAGACCCTCAAAGGCGTCGACGCCGTCGTCCTCGCGGTGCGCCATCAGGCCTACCTGAACCTGAATCCCGAAAAAGTCGTCAAAATGACGGGCAGTCCCGTCGCCGTGATCGACTGCTTCCGCATTCTCGACGACGCCGCCATCAGGCATTACTTCGAGCTCGGCTGCGAGGTGAAAGGCCTTGGCCGCGGCCACATCAAGCGCATCAAAGACGCTGTCCGCAAAAAATAGGGGCGCTCATTATTATTTGCTTGCCTTTATCTCAATAAAGTTATGAGACCTGAGAGCTTTAAAAGCTGCCACTAGTGTAGTGTTTCCGTAACAGCTTTACAATATTGTCATTTCGAGCAAAGCGAGAAATCTTGTCATACATAAAATCATTGAGATTTCTCGAGACCTTGCGTAACTGTATAAAACCGGTTTTTTTGTCATTCCGGCGAAGAGACTGTGTCACAATGGGGTAAAATGTCATTCCGAACGAACGTGAGGAATCTTAAAACGTTAATTCAATTAATCATTAAGATTTCTCGCTTTGCTCGAAATGACAGGAACTTCTCGAAATGACAAAATAGAGAATTATGACACAGTCTCGGAAACCGGTATCCAGTATTAT
>JAPLJQ010000078.1 GCA_026388495.1 Deltaproteobacteria bacterium
AGCCGGGATGGTTGCCAAGGCATACCGGGCTAAAATAACCATTATTGCAAGCAATACCGCACCGTTTTCCACGGGAATTTGTCTGGCAAGACAGGTTAATATGACCCTCGCCGGTTTTGTCCGCCCGCCAAAAGCAATGATCTACAGCGTGCCTGAGCGAATACGATTGCCATAATCTCTTTTGGTTTTTCTTCAGGACTTTTCGGATATTGACCGCGTTTGCCAAAAGGTTGATGACCATCCGCTCGATGACGATGTCATCAAAATTCATTCTGATCAGTTCGGCAGCAGTGATCTCCCTAATCTGATCTGAATCTGGATTCTTCCGAGAGTCTCACCCCGCAGTCCGCTTGTCAGTTCAACCCGATTTTTTATGATGGATTCAACACTACAGGTATCTGAGAGGAAAATAATAAGTGCACATAAACCAACTGGTATATCAAACGTCAATCACGCGTACAGTACTCCGCCAGGGGCATTCGTACCGATCGATTGGCGAGGAGTATGTGTATGAAAATATACGTTCGTGAACGCCAGAAAGTTGGCGAGGGTGTTGAGTCGCCGAAGTACCGCGTCGTTGCGGTTACCGGTGGCGAGCTCCAAATTGAAGCAACCCATTTCCGGAAGTTTGAGGTCGAACAGATCGCAAAGGATGTCGGCGCTGATGTTGTCTTTTTAAAACCCGTGGCGGACGATCATAAGGGGAAAAAGAAGTAATAAATAAAGTCTTTTTTCCCCTTATCTGTTATCAATTGACGGGATCAGCATTACAGTATTTTAGTACGATAAGCGTGTCTAAAGTTATCCTGAAATCTTCTCATAATATTTCATCGAGCCGCACGCCCCGCAGTGGTCGCCCTCGATCAGGTAATCGGGAACCGTTTCGCCACAACAGGGACAGGTCACCGACTTCCATTTCTTTTTACCGCTAACCTTGACACGGACATGTTCAAAGGAGAGTATCTGACGCCCGGCACGGAATATTTCCATCTGGAGGGATTCATTCATCGTCGTTTTGTTATAGTCCGGGCTGTTAGCGTACCAGATATCAATGACCGGGAATTTTTTCAGCTTTTCAAGATCGACATACACCCGGACAGCATCAGCCGTGGATTCTTTTGTTGCGGTGTTCAGGGTGATCGCAAATTTACCAATAGGAACGATTGTAAGCCGGTTATTCCCTGTAGTGCAGTGGGCAATCACCTGAAGGGCATCCGGCAGGCATTTCGGGGTTTCGCAGACACCATATATCTTCTGATCCGGCGTTATGCCAAGCAAATCCATCGCATAATCTATCATGAAAGCCCCTATCAGGACACCGGGTGCGGGTGAAGTGTGAAATAGTGTACATTTGTTGATTGCATCTTTGATGTGTGGTGGGACGCCGCTCACCTCCATGCGTGTATTAAGATCAGTAATATGATGGGAAGAAGCGACTTTCATGAGTAGATATTGATATACATCTGATAAACATTTTATGAATGGTAATGTGTATGGATTAATCCCACATTCCGCAGATCTTTTTTCATGAATAATAATTTTCATACGTCGGTCCA
>JAPLJQ010000441.1 GCA_026388495.1 Deltaproteobacteria bacterium
AGCAACGATGGATCTCGACCCTGCATAGAGGAATCCTCTCGTTAGCCCCACCAGGTCATCTCCGTTGGCAATCTTGCTCAGACCTGTTTCACAAGCACTCAAGGTGACAAGGTCTGAGTCCAGGTTGAGTGAGTAAAGTTTGTCCACTGTAAGCATTCCGTTGTATTTCTCGTCCGGTGCAAGTAGGAGCGCCGATTTCAACGGAGCATCCGAATTGAACTGGCCATGGGTGGCAAAGTGGATGTAGCTGTAGTCTTTACAGTACTTGCGTAGGGCTCCTTCTGTTGCCTCCTTCCTGACAAATATCTTTGACTTCGGATGTATCTTGGCTATTTCTTCGGCTTCCCTTTGGGCATACTCCAAATCATATTTGGGATCACCGAGATTGGGATTACCGAAAACCAAAAGACCGCCTCCTTTGACTGTTTTCTTTTCTCTTAGATACTTCATGGCGCTGGCGCTTGGCATCATACGGATACTGTAACGGTCAATAAGATAGACGTTCCCATCATGGAGGGCATTCATGGGAAGGTAGTGCAAAGCTCCATGGGAAATTATGATAAGATTTCTCTTGTTCAATGTGCTCTCCAGGGGCTTGAACAGGCGTCTATAGAGCCTCTTTGATAGATCCATGAATTGAATCGAATTGGGAGTGTCTATGAGCTTACGGAAGGCCTGCACATCCTCAGTTAGTTTTTCGCTGCCTAGCTTTATGGTCTGCAACTTGCCATCGGACAGAATGAAGGCATACATGTCCTTATCCCGATAGTAATATTCGATCAAAGCGTCTTCCTTGGGGATCAGGGATTGAAGATCAGCAATCGGTTGAGAGGTGACTGTAACGAGAGAGGCCAATTCCGGTGCTTTGGTTTTGAGATCTTCACGCGCCTTGATTTGGATGCTGCGTGTTTTGTTCCTATCGGCATACGCATTCTGAATGATCGCCCCTTCCTCGATGGATTCATTCATGACAAGAACCCTTCCGATCTCCTGTTCATTGCCTTCTTTCAAGGCAAAGTCCTTCTTAGAGGCAAGAAGGTCGACCAGAGCACGGGATTTTGCACGCTCTACATACTCAAAAGCTTTTTCATATTGTTTATCGATAATCAGGGCGTTGATCAGTTCGTGATAGACAGCTTGCTTGTCACCGACAAAGCCGATTCTCGCGGCCTCCGTGTCGATGGTGGAACGTCTTTCCTCAATGGATGAAATAGCCTTTTCAAGGATATTGATACCTTCTGCGTTTTTCCCAATGCGTATCGAGTGTTTCCCCATATCAAAAAGGATCTGCCAGTAAATGTTTCCCCATTGTTTGACTTGTGGATAGGAAATCAGATCCCCATAAATCTTCAGGGCCTCCTCCGGCCTCCCGGTTTCATACAACGCCTTAGCCTTGGCAAATCGAATAGGAAATTCATCGGCGTAAGTCTGTTGAATGTCGCCTGTGACGTGAGCAATGCCGATCACGAATCCGGCTAGACTGTCCTCCCCTTCTTCCAGGAATTCACGGTACCTCTTCAGGCTGAAGTAGGCAAATGCTTTCGCCTTCCTTTTTTCCAGAGCTTGGACACCCCATCCCAAAAAAGAGATCGACTCTTTATCAAGTTTATCCAGGTATAAGGCGGCCTGCTGGGGATTTCCCTTTTTCTCATGGGCATAGGCCAGTAGCGCCAGAGCGGTAAACCGGTTCGTATCGTATCCGGAAGAACCCCCTTTGGCGATGCTGTAAGCCTTTTCGGCTTCTAGAATCGCTTGGTCAATATTCCCCAACTCCAGATGCGCACGGGCCCGCATGATCCAGGGCATCGCCGAGACGGAGCCAACCCCCATGAAAAGCATATGGTCTGATTCCGATTCCAGTTGCCGCTCTAAGTCCTCCGTACACAGGAACAGCTTTTTATAAATAGAGGTCTGAAGGTAGGAATCGCAGAGCGTAAACCTCTCTCTCAGACTTAAAGCCTGTCCTTGTGCCTCCCTGTCTTCAATATACTTGGTGGCATCATGGTATCGGCCGCTCAATCGCAGATTTTCTTCTTTAGGGGCAATCAAGGTCCCGCAGCCAATTAAAAAAAAAGTAAGGAGAATCGGAAGATATAAAATCCCAATATGGAATTTCATCATGAAATAGTTTCTATCCATTTCGATCTATCATTCCGTTTAATGATTAATAAAAATATTCACGACAATTTATAAACAGCTTTTTCTCTACCGAATGCTTTTTTTACTATCACGATTCGCATTAGAAATCCACTATAATTATAGAAATCAAGGGATTAAGGCTTTCAAGGAAGAATGGTATATTTAGTGATTTTGCAAGATCAGAGCTTTTTGAGGCTGGAAAACTAACCATGTAAATGGTACAGTTTTTGGGGAACACCCAAATACCTGAATACTAACTTTAAAAGTGGATCGATCTTTGGGGGCAGGTCACAATGATGACGTTGGCTGCTTTTACAGGATCCTGTTCAGCAGTGGAATGCGAAGCAGAATGTAGTATCCGATAAGGAAACAAAGCGGAATTGAGATTATGACAGCCAGCGCCCACTTCAATACCGGCATTATGTTCAGTGGTCCCATCAGCAGCGTCACGGCGACAAGAATCGGTGGGTGGAACATATAAACGGCAAAGGCGCTTACCGACAATTTTTGCGTAAGGCTGTTCATGAAATTCAATTTATCGCGAAAAAGCGAGAGAAGCCCCATGGTCATGGCGACGGCAACGAACGATTCCCAAACGGCATAGTAAGCGGCAGGCCAGGATAGACCACCGGCTGCTCTTTTGCCGGTGTTTACAGCCTTCATAGTAAGAGTTGAAAAATCATAGGGACCGGCAAAGTATTTCAATATCAACCAACCTGTAAAGCCTAATATCAACCCCGCAGCCAGCAATTTTCTGCCGGTGGCCGACGTCATGCTTTCGAAACAGTTAGTGCGGCATGCAACAATCCCGGCGATGAACATGATAATGTACTGTGAAAAAAAACCCAATTGCATCCCCCAAAATATCGAACCGACAGGGAAGGACAATCTGAGCGTGAAAGCGACTACCGCAATAATTGCAGTGAGAGTTAGCAGGCGTCCAGTAGTCAGGACAACCTTCTGAAAATCAGGTTTAGCAACTTGCGGCCGAACCAAACGCCAAAGCATATAGATCACACAAAAGACAAACAAGGCCAGCGTGAACCACATCGGGCCGACGCCGAAAAGCTTCATACAAAAGGATTGCAGATATAGCCAGTAAGATTCAAAAAAGTTTGGCGTATTACAATCCCAACGAGGCGACTTCATCACCCATAATTGTAACGGCGTTATTACCAGCATAAAAAACAATGCGGGCAGACCGAGCCGGCGGAACCTGTCGGATATAAATCGGGAAGGGCTTTTCCGGTCATAGGCCATGGGTGTAAAGTAACCCGCCACAAAAAATAGCATTCCCATGGAAAACCCCTGAACGAAAGCTTGGAAGAAGCTGAAGAAAATATGATTGAAAAATCCAAGCGTCCTTAGCTCGTTATAAAACCAGATGCCGATACCGCTGTAGGTCACGGCCAGATGGATCATGATAACCAACATGATTGTCGCAACACGCAGATTGTCAATGTAATAAAGACGCTTCTTCTCCATGTGTGTTTTTCCTAATTAGTGCGGCCACAAAAGCCAGCCTCACCCCAGCCTCGACTGACCTGCCCCGTAATCTGTATCACATTTAAATTTAGTAATCAGCCATTTTGAGAGTTCGACTTATCTTTGGTAGGCATTTCTGTTTATTTCTAATCGAAATCTTGCATATCGTAGGTATTATCATTCTTGTGGATAACAGGAAGGCAGCTGGATTCTTCATAAACGCAGAATAAGCTGTCAAGCCTTCGAATGCTTCATTCCGTATTCAATGAGCTGCTCCAGAAATCTGGCCCGCACCTTAGGAGTTGTCACGGAATAACTATTACATTCATGCATTTTTTGATTTGATAAGGTATTGTTTTTTCACGGTGGGAGTATAAGAAGAAGGATTTTGTGTGTCAAGAGGATTATGGCGACAGAATGATCCGCCGCAGCCGGTTATCTCCAATAACGAGGAGCATGCCGGCTGCGACGGAAGGGGGGGTAAGGGTTAAAAAGTGAAGCTGAGGGTCAATCCACCGTAGAGATAGGAACTGTCTCCATCAGAAGGCGTCGATCCGCCCAGGGAAACCTTTTGGCTCCTGGCCTGCATTTCATACTTCGCATCATCACAGAGCGGGAACACATAGGAGACCGTGGGTGTGATGGTGATATACTTTGCCGCAGCGATTGGCAGGCTTGCCGAAATCACGCCGTCATGGAAATTGCTGAACTTGTTTGTCGTGGACAGTGCCTGAGAGTCGTATTTCGGATATGTATTTGCATCATCGCTTAGCAGATAGCTGGCGGAAGCGGCGAGTTTCAGAGAAACGGTTTTATTGAATTCAAAGGCATGAGAAACGCCCAGCAGGAAATACCATTGATGGTAGTGGTCGATCTCCTTGTAGACGGTTAACGTGGGCGAAAGCAGCTTATTCAATGTTAACGTGGCAAAGACTTCCTGGGAGTTCAACGGGGCCGGGGCATCTTTGTTTGCCGGGGCAAGAGCGTAA
>JAPLJQ010000426.1 GCA_026388495.1 Deltaproteobacteria bacterium
GTCGCGGCGGAAACGCATAAAAACACGATTCCCACCCCAAATGCGGCGATCTTGACCATCCTGTGATCCCGGGTCTCCAGCCGGATACCCTCGATCCCCTTCTTTCTGGGATTCATCTGATCCGACTTATGGTCATAAACGTCATTCAGGCCAAAGGTGAAGATGCAGAGGGGAAACGAGAGCAGGCACATCTGAAGGATGATCAGGGGCGTGCACCGGAAAGAGGGGTCCGTCAGCCCCCGCCGCCCGTAAGCCAGCCCCATACAGAACACCAGGGGCAATGCAATCCAGAGGGGCGGACGGCTGATTTTCAACAGGATCAGAAATCTCCGCCACATATTCACCGATCCGCAAGAAAACTGTTCATAATCCGGGGACATCCTGTTTTCTCCAATATATTACAAATGATCCGGTCAAAAGACGGCCGTCGTTGTCCCCTCAGTATTTTTTAATTTTCCTTCTTCAGGATGTCATGCGTTCCGATCCGGCGAAAGAGCACCCTTCCCGCCTCAAATTGAAAAGTGAAGCGGTAGTTCATTGTGACCGAACCTTCCCAGCGATCTATTGTCCCGGTGATCCTTTTGACCCGAAGCGATGGGTGATGAAAATTATCGAGAAAAAGGGAAAGTTTTTTCTCGAAGGCTTCCTGTATGTCCTTGGACAGGGTTTTGTATTCCTTTTGGAACCGGCTGCTGAATGCATAACCGGTTATTCTTTCAGCCATTTGATCCCTTCCTCAGCCGTCTGAAACGTCGGGGATACCTCGCCTTTTTCAATCTGTCCGTCTACATTTTTTTCCACTTGCTGCCATTCCTTCGTCCAGTACCACCCCTGGGAAGGATCGATCAACTTTCGCGGTTTCAAGGCGATATGGTCATCTTCCAATAGCGCCTCAATGTAGCCGCCCTTTTCAAGCCCAAGCATTTCCATGAATTTCCGCGGAATGCGTATTTGCCCCTGGGGGCTGATCTTCATAATGGTTGACATGCGACCTCCAATATAAACAATTAAACTTTGTCACATAGTTTATGATAAGCATGCACCTGCGTCAAGGAAATAATACATGGAAGCTGAGGGGTCTGCCACTGACAGGCTTCTGAAATCCTGCAGGCGAGACGGGATTCAAAGGGGCATAGAGCCCTTTCAGCCGCCGGAATGGGCTTTCGAAAAACGCCCGTGATTTCGCTGACCATCCATCCTGCCCCCGCCGGCACTTTTCCCCTCTTGACAGAATGGTTCATACGGGTTAGAATGTAATACATCATCACCGGTGGAGAACAGATGAAAATCGAAAATATCACCTGGGACGAGGACACGGTCGATCATATCTCACGGCATGCTGTTTCGCCCGAAGAGGTCGAAGAGGTTTTATTCAATGATTCTGACTCGCCGCGGATCATGCGTGGAAAGGAAAATCGTTATTTGGCCTACGGGAAGACGTACGCCGTGCGCGTCCTACGTGTGGTTCTGATCATTGCCAACCGAAAAACGAGAATCATTACGGCCAGGGACATGACCGACGGGGAAAAGAAACTTTATCGGAGAAAAAA
>JAPLJQ010000494.1 GCA_026388495.1 Deltaproteobacteria bacterium
ACACATGCTGTCTCCGCTATGTTTCTTCTCTGTTCCTGACGGATTCACTTTTCACGGGACTCCCGCCATAGCATAACTGCCAGTCCACCCCCAACCGACTGTTTAATCTGCTTATATGCATTCAGATTGATTTATGTGTTTACGCTTCAGCAATCGACCATCGTTACGCCTAATCCCCCGGTTCCCATCTCCTTGAAGGAGGTGGGTAAGGCCTTACCCGTTTCCAGCATGGCCATGATGACCCGATCCAGATCTTCCCAATGCTGGGACGTGATCTCGTTAGTGGCCAAGAGATAAGCGTTATAAGCCTTGAGGGCACCAAAGGCGTTTCTCTCGATGCAGGGGATCAAAACGAAGCCTCCCACGGGGTCGCAGGACATGCCTAAGTGATGCTCAAGGGCGATTGTTGCGGCAACTTCAGTGGCCTCAAGAGACGCCCCTGTTGCATAGGTGATCATTGCCGCAGCCATTGCGGATGCCACGCCGATCTCTCCCTGGCAGCCCACTTCCGCCCCGGCAACGCTAGCGTTGTTCTTGCACAAAAACCCGATTAGCCCCGCTGCCAGAAGCCCTTTACGCATGGCATTCCGGGAAAGCTTCATCTCCTTCATTACGCTGACGATTGCCGGCATGGTGCCTGCCGAACCCAGCGTTGGGGCGGTAACCGCTAGGCGCCCAGCGGCGTTGCCCTCCGAAACAGCCAGGGCGTAGCTGCTCAGCCTTCCCATAAAGCCGTCTCCTCCCTTTGCCTTCCGGGAACGCTCATAAATCCGTTTTGCCTTCCGATGAAACACGAACGGCGCGGGAAGGAGACCCTCTTCCTGAAGGCCCTGCCTGACGCCGTCCAGCATGCTCTTGATCACCATGTCGAGGTGTGCATATATCTCCCGATCCCCAAATTTCATGATGGCCTTTTCGTTTTCCAGGATGATCTCGTGGAGGCTTTTCTTGTTCTCTTTTGCCATCACCTTGAATTGCGTCATGCTGTGGTAGGGATACAAGGGTTTACCCCGATCTGCTTCCGGTTGCCCCTTCCAGAGAAAGAACCCCCCGCCGGGAGAGTAATACTCCCTCTCGAACGGAATAGATCCATCCTTGCCGACAAGACGCATGATCATGGTGTTGGCATAGGGATAGGAATGTTCTATTTTATCCCAAACGATCATGTCATGGCTGATCATGAAGGTTTTGCCGTTGATCGTCGTCGGGTATTTTTTCGTTGCGTCCTGAAGCTGATCCATAAGTTTTGTGTCGCACGTCTCGGCTTTCTGACCCAAAAGGCCGGCCATGATGGCACGATCCGTATGGTGTCCCCTGCCTGTGGCGCTCAGGCTGCCGAAAAGCCTGACTTCAATGGACTGGGCGTTACCGATTCGATCCTTGGGCATTTCTTCCATGGTCTGCCGGAAATTGTCGGCAATCCGCAAGGGTGCAATAGTATGGGAACTGGAAGGCCCCGGTCCGATCTTAAAGAGGTCGGTCAGGGACGTCAAGATGACGCCTTTAGGCGGACCTGCATAACATTTATCCGTTCCCCTGCCGGTAAAAACCCCGGATGGGATGCCCTTGGCCAGGGTCAAGTTCGCATTCAACAGCATACTGCCCACACCTGCCGATGAAAGCACTGCGAGCTTACAAAAATTGCGACGATCCATGATGCGCCCTCCTGTTCCTGCAGTTATTTGTGGTGAAAGACCGCAGCTTTTGTTTTGGAGTTGAGCGAATCGGTTTCTCCCGATGATACAGGTTGAGGTTTACGTTTTGTTGATTTCAGCTTGCTATGGGTTCTGCCATCGATTTCTATGTGTTTATTTGTCACACTTGACTTAACTTGTTTAATCAGGATACAGTAGCCAACCCTTAACGAAGAAAGAATTGAGACAGAATGCTTGAACCCCGCAAATTATTAACGTTTGAGCTCTTAGGCCTGTGTGTGGTGACTTTTGTTGCTGTCTGCAATGTCACCGTCTTCTATAACCTCTTTAATTACTTACAGACGCTGGGGATACCTGCCGATCTGCACGGGCTGTTGGTCGGCTCCTACTCGCTCACGGCCATGGTGCTTTACCTGCTGGTGAGCCCCTTTCTTAGTCCCGCCAACGCGCCGCGCAACATGCTTTTGGGAATGATGGTGGTGGCTTTGTGTGGTATGAGTTACCTCTTCGTCCATTCCTTCTGGGGCCTGCTGGGGTTGCGCATGATGAACGGTGTTGGGCATTTCCTCATGGGCGCAGGAGCAATGACGCTTTTCGTATCCGTTATCCCGA
>JAPLJQ010000235.1 GCA_026388495.1 Deltaproteobacteria bacterium
CTTCTTGTCGATGTGGTAAAGCATATTGGTGCTGAAGTTGGTTATCGAGGCGGTGTCGCTGATCTTCTTGCTGTCATCTGCAAGGGTCAGGGTTCCGCCGGACACCGCAAGCTCCTTATTGTCCGGTCCGGCGCTGACATTGGTGTCATGCTGGAGCCCCTGGGAAAAACGAACGTTCCAGGTGTATTTACGGGTGGCCTCATCGATGGCGGAAAGGAGCTTCTCGATGTTTGCCCTGACTTCCTCTGGCGGTTTGGCCGCCTTCACC
The DNA here is from genome assembly GCA_026388495.1 of Deltaproteobacteria bacterium. GTDB lineage: Bacteria > Desulfobacterota > Syntrophia > Syntrophales > UBA2185 > JAPLJQ01. The sequence goes on from JAPLJQ010000235.1 coordinate 269, forward strand.
GTCTCCAGTTCCTGCCTGGCTTCCGTGTACTTCCCGAGCTGGAAATAGGCAGCCGCCAGATCCAGCCTGACCCTGTGAAGACCAGGGTTGATTGCCAGCATATCCTGGAATTTTTTCACGGCAAGATTGAGTTCGCCGGATTTCATGGCGCTTGTCCCGATCCACCACATGATGTCCATCGTTTCCACTTCAGAGGCGATTGAATTGAAAATCGGAAGGGCCTGTCCGTACTTTCCATCATAGTAAAGGGTCAGCGCCTCGGCAAGCCTGCTGTCCAGCGCCTCCACCTTGTCCGGGTTCATTCTGCCGAGCTTCTCGACGGCGTTTTTGTTGACGTCCTCTTTCAGATCCCTGAGATTGATTTCAGGTTCGCTTGATTGTTCCGACGTCAGTCCCGGTGGACCAGTCTGTTGTGCGGCGGCATGAAAAATTGGAAAAACGAAAGAAATGACGGCAAGAGCGATGAAGAATACAGGCAAATGACGATGGCATCTTATAGCCATAACTATCCCTCCTAAGTGCTTGATTCTGTGTTGAGGCAATAACGTTCGCCCGCCGATTCAGCGGTCACTCAAAGAAGTGCGGTCTTAATATGAGTCCGTTCATGAAGAACGTTGCTTCACCGGGGATGAGCCGCATTTTAAGAAAAAATCCTGTGTTGTCAATATGTTTTTACGAATTTTTTAATGGGTTAAGGAAATTTTCAGGGTTCCCCCTCTGCCGAGGATGTCGTGGAGGTGGATGTAGCCTTTGAGACGCTTCTTGTCATTCACGACGACCAGGGTGGTGATTTCCTCCTTCTGCATGTATTCTATGGTCCGGGCGAGGGACGCGTGTTCCTCGATCGTTTTCGGGGATGGAGTCATGAGATCGTCAATCAAATTATTCTTGAAATCTTCGCCCTTTCTGATGAGGCGGCGTACGTCGCCATCGGTCAGTATGCCGATCAGGTGAGTTTGCCTGTCCGTTACCAGGACAAACCCTTTGTTCTGCCTGTCCATTTCCTCTATGGCTTTCATGGCAGGCTTCCCGGAATGGATTTTTGGTATCTGCGCGCCTTTGATCATGACATCCCTGACCAGGGCTCTCAGGCGCAGTCCCAGGCTTCCTCCAGGGTGAAGCTTATAAAAATCCTTCTCATTGAAATTCCTCTTTTCAATGAGGGCGACGGCCAGGGCGTCTCCCATCGCCAGGGCCGCCGTGGAGCTCGATGTCGGCGCCAGGCCGAAAGGGCAGGCCTCTCTTTCAACGCCGACATCAATCACGATGTCGCTTGAGTTTGCAAGGGTGGACGACAGATTGCCCGTGAAGGCGATGAGATGGGCGCCGATGGCGCGAACGCTCCCGATGATCATATTGAGTTCGTCGGTTTCTCCGCTGTTTGAAATGGCAAGCATGACATCATTCTTTGTGACAATTCCCAGATCTCCGTGCATGCCTTCCACCGGGTGCAGAAAAGTGGCCTGGGTGCCCGTGCTGGTAAGGGTGGCGACGATTTTCTTCCCGATCAGTCCGGATTTGCCGATGCCCGTGACGATGACGCGCCCTTTGGATTTATAAATAATATCAACTGCCTCTGCAAAACTGGCATCTACTTTATCAATCAGGTTAGAAATACATTCCGCTTCAATTCTCAGGACTTCTTTTGCCCTCTTGATCGATGGTTCTTCTTCCATGAATGGCGCCTTTCCCTGTCGAAAATGTCTTACAATTCTTACTCCGGAAATTAAACACATCAAATGTCATGCCGGACTTGATCCGGCATCCAGTCCAATTCTGGATTCCTGTTGCCCCTCTGTCATTCTCGCGCAGACACTGTGTCACAATAGGGGAAAATGTCACTCCGAACGAACGTGAGGAATCTTAATATTATTATTCATTTAGATTTCTCGCGTTGCTCGAAATAACAAAAAAGAGAATTATGACACAGTCTCCAGTTACGGAATGACGAAAAGTGAGTATCTGAGACTTTTTACGAGATTGTCAACGGCAAGTTATCAGAAATTAAAATTCGTGACAAGGGGTGATTTTTGTGTGATGCAGGGCAGTGATGCAGGGCGACAATTGACACAAAAGGTTATTTTACATATAATCGCAGCGGTGAAATGACGATGGCTATTCCCAGGATTAAATGGCACTGGATTGCTGGAGGCGTATCCGTAACCGTTTTTCTCCTCCTCCTTGCTTTTCGCCTTGACATATTTGATCGGGGGCAGGCCCCGTTTGGGCAGTCAACAGACAGGGCGGTCTATTCCGGATTTCAGACGTTCCAGGACAGGGAAACGTGGATGAATATTTCCCAGAATGGACGCAAAATCGGTTATGCCCACCGGCGATTTTCCAGAACCGAAAAGGGGTATCATGTTGTTGAATCCGTTTTCATGCGGATCAACACCATGGGTGTCGTACAGGGGATGACATTCAAAACGGAAGGGAAGCTGAATCCCGATATGACGCTTTCTTCCTTTGATTTCGATCTGCGCTCGAGCCTGTTTCGTTTCCATATTCAAGGGGTTGTAAACGGCAAACAGGTCACGCTGTACACGGAGACGCCGGGTTCCGAGAAAAAGACGGTCATTACCCTTAAGGAGAGCCCCCGGTTGGCTAACGGCATTCTTGAGTTGTCGGGGATCGCGGGTCTGAAGACAGGTGAAACCAGGATATTTCATGTTTTTGACCCAGCATCCATGGGACAGCGACCCGTTAAAGTGTCCGTTCTGGGTGAAGAGATGTTGCCCATTATGGGTCGCAAGCATAAGGCCCGGAAGGTGTCCGTCGATTTTATGGGGGCCAGGCAGTTTGCCTGGGTCGGAGAAGACGGCGATGTCTTAATAGAAAAGGGCATTTTGGGAATTACCCTCGAACAGGTGGCAAAACATGAGGCGCTGGGTGATTTCCCACGTGCAGGGATCTCCGATCTTACGGAAATGGTTTCAGTTCCGTCAAATGTCGTGATCGATGATCCTTCTTCGCTGACGCTTCTCAGGGTAAGGCTCACCGGTATCGAAAAAAATAACCTCTTTTTGAATGGAGACAGACAAACCCTGCGGAACGACGTATTGCTTATTCAAAAAGAGACGATTCCCACAAGGCCGCTTCGGGATGTCAACATTATCGCCAAAAGCGAATTTCTCAAGGCCAGTCCTTTTATTCAGTCCGATAACCAGAAGATTCAGGGTAAAGTGCAGGAACTCGTTTCTCCAGAAGACCCTGTTGCCGTGAAGGCAGCGAAGCTCGTTGCATGGGTCTACAAGAGCGTCGAAAAAAGACCTGTTTTATCCGTTCCGAATGCCCTCGAGACCTTGAACAACCTGGTGGGTGATTGTAATGAACATGCCGTGTTGCTGGCGGCTCTGGCGAGGGCTGCCGGCATTCCGGCCCAGGTGGAAGCAGGCCTTGTTTACCAGAGGGGAAGATTCTATTATCATGCATGGAATGTCCTGTTCCTTGGAACATGGGTGACGGCGGACGCTGTCATGGGGCAGATGCCTGCAGACGTGACTCACATACGTTTTGTTCGCGGTGAAGCGGACCGGCAAATCGATCTCATGGGGGTGATCGGCAAGGTGCAACTAAAAATACTGGAAAGATCGCGATAAATAGGGACAGCGCCCACTTTTCGTTGCAGGAAAATGGGCGC